>JAPOQI010000036.1 GCA_026710765.1 Cytophagales bacterium
AGATTTTACCCCCAGGTTAGGTACTGCCGACACGAAAATCACCCTCAGAGGAACAGGATTTAACCTCCGTGCAGATTACAATATGGTTCACTTGGCTGCGAGTATGATTCGCGTAACTGAGGTAAATTCGGATGGCACAGAACTTAAGTTTCTGGTACCTGATTCTTGGACGGGTGCTGCACCGTCTCCTCTTACGATTAATTTTGATGAGGACGTTTCGGTGGGTCCCAAAGCCACCAGTGCCTTTCCTTTCGCCCCCACTCCTCCTACGATCACTGACTTTATTCCCAAGACGGGGCCTACCGACACGGAGATCACCCTCAGAGGAACAGGATTTGTACTGAATGCTTCTTACAACTACATTCATTTGGGGACTGGGGGACAGGTTCGGGCTCATGAGGTCAATTTGACAGGGACAGAATTGAAGTTTCGGGTACCTGCATATTGGTCTAGTATAGCTGCGGGCGCACTCATATTGAATTTTTCTAGTCCCGCACCGGATACGCCTGGAGCTACCAGCACGGCTTCTTTCACCCCTGTTCCTGCGGAGGAGGGGGCTTCCTCTCTGCTGGCTCTCACAGATTTCAGTCCCAAGACAGGGGCACCCTGTACAGAGGTTACGATCAAGGGAACAGGATTTCATTTGAAGCCTTACAAGAATTTTATCCATTTGTCTGATGCGGGTTACATTGTCGCCCATGAGGTGAACGCCATAGGGACGGAGTTAAAGTTCCGGGTTCCTGATTCTTGGGAAAAGGCCTCTGCGGGCAAGCTCACCCTGAGCTTTTCTGATGATCCAATCACCGACCCCATCAAAGTCAGCACCTCTGCGGATTTTACCCCTACTGCCATCAAGGAAACTGATTGTGAGAAGGACAAAGATACCCCTGGGACAGGTAGCCGAAACTTTGCCCCTAATCCTATCTTGTCCATCCGCTTGGAACAATCCATCTCGGTCAGACCCAACCCCGCTTCTCAATACATAGAAATAGACACCCCTGCACCTACCCATCTTAAGATCATAGACCCTACGGGGAAGGTCTTGCGGGCAGAGCAGATCGCTCGGGGTCTGCACCGAATATCTATACAGGACTTGTCTGCGGGTTCTTATCTCTTGCTCTTGCAAATAGGGTCTGAAGGCACGAGTTATACATTTATCAAAAGCTAATATAGTATGTGGAAAGAAAAGGATAATTGTTTGTATCAGGAATGGGTCTTCAAGGATTTTGTGGAGGCATTTGCATTTATGACCGAGGTGGCACTTGTGGCAGAACGAGAAGGACATCATCCCAACTGGGAGAATGTATATAATCAGGTACGTATTGAATTGAGTACCCATGATGCAGGGAATATTGTCACGGAAAAGGATAGACGACTGGCTGAACTGATTACAGACATAGCCCGAAAGTATAAGTAATGTCGGGTGGGATAGGCACAACCTCTCTATTTGTCGTCCCCACCCCCATAGGCAATCTGGAAGATATCACGCTTCGTGCCATACGAATCTTGGGCGAAGTGGATGAGATCTTGGCAGAAGACACCCGCGTCACGCAGAAGCTCCTAAGGCATCTGGGCATCAGCACCCCATTGCGTTCTTTTCATGCTTACAATGAGCATATTCGGGTGGCGGGCTTGGTAGAGGAGATGTTGGGGGGGAAGCGTATGGCTTTGGTTTCGGATGCGGGTACGCCGGGGATTTCGGATCCTTGTTATTCCTTGATACAAGGTTGTATTGCGGGTGGGCTTGGGATTACCTGTTTGCCGGGGCCTACTGCGTTGATACCTGCTTTAGTTCTTTCAGGCTTAGCCATGTCGTCTTTTGTATTTTTGGGTTTCCCACCCCGAAAGGGAAAGAGGTATTGGGAAGACCTCTTATCTGAGACGCGGACCATGATTATTTATGAGTCCCCCCATCGCTTGGCAAAGACCCTGAACGTATTGACTTCTTTCTTCCCTGCGGAGCGCAGAATAGCCGTATTGCGGGAGCTTTCCAAGCTTTATGAGGAGGTATATAGGGGTACGGTGGCAGACTTGTGTGATCATTTTTCCCAGACCCAGGTTCGGGGTGAGCTTGTGATCGTCCTGGAAGGCAAACCCAAAAGCTCCAGAACCCCAACCCAGTGAAGGGCTAGTTTGTGTATATTTGATTATATTAGGATTTCCTAAAGCGAAACCAATTGATCATGAATGAGGAAGAGTCTACTTGGGAGAAAAAACTCTCTTGCGAAAATGCTATCCTGAAAGTTTTGGAAATGGGTGATATAGACAGCCCAGGAAAAGCTTTATCTGCCAATGAGATTGTAGATATGATCTTTGATATGGGCCTGATTCCCAGTTTTGATAGAGATTTTGTCCAGAGAAATAATGGTGAGATGATTTTGTGGATGGGAAAAGCAGGAAAGATTAAGATCAGAAAAGGGGGTGATAAAAACTTCTACTATTTGTCTGAAAGAACAGGCACTTCGCAAAGTAAAGATGAGTCAGTATCAATAGACAAAGAAAAGAATACCTACACAAAGGTTATCTTGAAGGTTTTGGAAATGGAGGGTATAGATAGTCCGGAAAAAGCCTTGTCTGCCAATGAGATAGTGGGTTTAATTTTTGCAAAAGGTCTGAATTCCAGCCACGATGGGGTACTTGTTACGAAAAGTATTGATGATGCTCTTGTTGAAATAAGGGAGTCAGGACAGACTAAGTACATACAAGAAAGTGGTAAATCAGTCCACTATTTACCTGGAGATTCTTCACAAGGAAAGACTAAGGGGACATCACTGTCTACGGTAGATCAGAATAAGAATGAAGAAGAAAGAAAAAGGAACAGAGTATTTGATTACCTTGAGTCAGAGAGGGAGTGGAATGAAGGCTGCGGTGCTATATTTGGATTTTTACTTTTGGGCGGGGGGGGGGCATGGTGGAAATGTGGGGATTGCTTGAATGGAGAGGGAGGGATTGTCGCTTGTGTGATTTTCTCCATATTGCTTCTTGTACTTGTATTGGCTGCTGGGAGAAATGTATTTATGGGATTTTCAATATTGGTATCCTTGCTCATATTTTTTGCATTCTTGGCATTCCTCGTATGGATCTTATGGAAAGGCTTTTGACAGAAATGAAGTAGCCGCAGTACACAGGGAGGTCCTTTTGGGGAGCAAATAAAAAATATTTCTTACCTTTGAGTTCATAAAAAATATTTCTTATCTTTGAGTTCAAGCTTCTGAGCTGAGTTTTTTAATGTGTAATGTGAATATAAATTGACATAGGTTGATGAGAAAAATAAGTATATATATGTTTCTGGCTACCCTTCTTGGGACAGCCGCCCTGCAAGGAGAGCAACAGACTCCACCCACAATTACAAATTTCAATCCCAAGACAGGTCCTCCTGGGACGGAGGTCACGGTCACGGGGACGAATTTTAACAACAACCAATCACCTTATGGACCCATCATCCACTTGGGTTCTGTGGGTTTTGCGTATGCAGATCTGGTGAATACGTCTGGGACGGAGCTGAAATTTCGGGTTCCATGGTCTTGGTCTCCTGCTCCAGCGGATAAGATTACGATAAATTTTGACAATCAAGATGCTTCTGCCGATCCCAAAGTTCTCAGCACCGCAGATTTCACGCCCATCTCCCTGAGCATCACGAATTTCAATCCCAAGACAGGTCCTCCTGGGACAGAGGTCACGGTCACGGGCGCGGGCTTTAATGTTGCACTATCGGCTGGGATTCAATCGGCTTGGGAACAGAATGCCATTCACTTGGGTTCGACAGGGACCGTCTTAGCCACTCAGGTGAATGCGGATGGGACGGAGCTGAAATTTTATGTCCCGACAACGTGGTCTGCTGGCTCTGCGGGTCTCATTACGATAAATGGCTATTTCACCATTCCAACTGCATCAGGGGTCATCAGCACGGATTCTTTCACGCCCATCCCTTTGACAATCACAGATTTTGATCACAAGACGGGTCTGCCTGGCACTGCCGTCACCGTCACAGGTACGGGCTTTGACATCCGATCCAACGGAGCCCATAACTTCGTCCACCTGGGTTCCTCAGCCTTTGCTCAAGCTCACGAGGTGAGTTCAGACGGCACTCAATTGGCGTTTTATGTGCCACCCGAGTGGTCTCCTGCTTCAGCGGATAAGATTACGATAAATTTTGACTATCAAGATGTTTCTGCCGATCCCAAAGTCGTCAGCACGGCTTCTTTCACACCCATTCCCTTCACGGTCACGGGTTTCAGTCCCAAGACAGGGGGACCGGGTACCGTGATCACGGTCACGGGTACAGGATTTCACGGATCCGACCCCAACAATGTTATCCGCCTACTGGGGGGCGGAGAGGAATATTCCTTTGCACATCACAGAAATGCAGCGGGTACAGAAATAAAATTTCGTGTCCCGCCGGCGTGGTCGGGCTTGTCGGCGGCACCTCTTGTGATAAATTTCTCTTGGGCTTCTTCTTCGGAAGAACCCAAACTCGTCAGCGGTTCGGATTTCACACCTGTGGAACTTCCTAGCATCACGAATTTCAATCCGAAAACAGGTCCTGCAGGAACAGAGGTCACGGTCACGGGAACAGGTTTTAGCACAAATCCCAATAATCTTGGTGTTGTCCACTTGGGACCCGCAGGATTTGTTCGCGTCCATGCGGTGAATGCAGACGGTACGGAGTTAAAATTTCGGGTCCCTGGAAAATGGTCTGCTGAAATTGCGACACCCATTACGATAAATTATGCTTCCTCTTTTTTGGCTAGCCCCAGAATTGTAAGTACCGCAAAATTTACGCCTCAGGGGGACTATATCAGCATCACAGATTTCAATCCCAAGAGGGGAGTATCAGGTACCGAAATCACAATTACGGGTACAGGCTTTGACATCCGACCTGAAGAGAACCGCGTACACTTCTTGGATTTTAACTTTTTTATTAGACCCTATGAGGTGAATGCAGATGGCACGGAGCTAAAACTTAGGCTAAGCAACCCATTCCTTCGTGACAAGCCGCTTGGTGGATCCACTCGGCTCAGGATAAATTTCTCTTCCACAGATAAGGAGGAGCACCCCAGAGCCACCAGCACGGCTTCTTTTGCGCAAATTCCCCTAAGCATCACGGGTTTCAGCCCCACGACAGGGGGGCCAGATACGGAGGTCACCATCACGGGTACGGGTTTTGGTATATTATCATACGAAACCAGCAACAACGTTTATTTGGGTACGGGCGGACGCTCTAGTGTCTCAGCACACTATGTGAATAGCACAGGTACGGAGTTAAAATTTATTGTGCCAACATCTTGGACGGGTCTTCCTGCGGGTCCGATAAATGTGAATTTTGATGCCTTGAACGCACCTGTAGCCCTACCCCGAGCCACCAGTGCAGAAGATTTCATACCTGTACCAGCTCCTACCATCACGGATTTCAATCCAAAGAAGGGCTTGCCAGGCACTGAGGTCACGATTACGGGTATAGGCTTTGATCCGGATCCTCAGGCCAACTATATTTACTTGACGGGAACATGGCCAATCCGTTCGTTCTCTGCACACGGAGCCAATACTTTGGGTACGGAGTTGAAATTTTATGTACCAGGGGCTTGGTCTGGTTCTTCTGCGGGTCCGATTAGGGTGACGCTATCTGAGTCTCCTTTGAGTTTCCCTAGAGCCAACAGTGCATCTGATTTCACACCCGCTGGTGCTCCTACTATCACGGATTTCAATCCCAAAACGGGATCGCCTGGGGATGAGATTATCATCACAGGAACAGGTTTTGCTAAGGGTACGGCTTTGTCTTTTGCTGGAATAAATATTGTGAAATTTTCTTCTCAGGATGCCTCGGCATGCAGGGAGGCTCATGCGGTGAATCCGGCGGGTACGGAGATTAGGGTGCGGGTACCCCAGGGCGCCAAGACGGGACCCATTTCGGTCTTTATAGGAGGGGGAGTAGGTGTGCTTTCCACAGCCAGCTTCACCTTTGTTGAGGGAACTCTTCCTCTACTCAGTGATAGAAGCTATACGTATAGTAAGACAGAATCTGATGGGAGATACTTGAAGAAGTCGGATTATGAGCCGCCTGTCACGGGTTTGGAAGAAACTTATGTTCAAAAGACATATATAGAAGAGTTAGATATCAAATCCTTGCGGGAAGAGATGGTGAATTTGGTGAATGATCTGGCAGCCGTTAAGAGGCAGGTCCTTGGGGGTGTGAGTCCCACCGAACTTGGATCTTCGGTTCGTTTGGAACAGACTATCTCGGTCAGACCCAACCCGGCAACTCATTATTTGGAGATTGATACGCCGGAGGATAGCTATTTGAAGATCATAGATGTTGCAGGGAGGGTTTTGCGTGCCGAGCGGATAGTTGGGGGTTCCCATCGCATCTCTATACGGGAATTGCCTGTGGGTTCTTATCTCTTGCTTTTGCAAATAGGCAGTCAAGCTACCAGCTATACCTTTGTCAAGGGATAGTTTCCGGATTAGGAATTTTGAATAAAGATATCTTATCTTGTAGGGTATGAGTAGGATAAGCATATTGATGGGCTTGGCTGCCTTGTTGGGAATAGTTTCCCTGCGTGGACAGACTACACCTGTCATCACGGATTTCACACCCAAGACAGGTCCTCCGGGTACAGAGGTCACGGTCAGGGGACGGGGGTTTCGTAACCCTGCTAGTGACAATTATATTCTCTTTAATTCTGTACCACAGATTTCTGCCCATGAGGTAAATGCAGCGGGTACGGAGCTAAAGTTTTATGTACCTGCTTCTTGGTCGGGCAGATCTGCGGGTCCCATTACGATAGAGTATCATTATTCTTCTGCCCTCAGACCCAGGGGTCTGAGCACATCGGGTTTTACGCCTATTCCGCTGAGTATCACGGATTTCACACCCAAGACGGGATTGCCTGGCACGGTGATTACGATCACGGGTACGGGTTTTGATGTCAGGCGCTGGTACAATCACATTCACTTGACCTCAGCCTCTTGGACCCTAATAGATAGTGAGGTAAATTCATTGGGTACGCTCTTGAGGTTTCGTGTACCCGCTTCTTGGCCTGTTGGGTCTGTGGGACCTATTACGGTGAATTTTGATCTTTCTTCTTCGGAGAAGCCGAGGGTCAGTAGCAAGGCAGATTTTTCTCTTATTTCTCAGGGTACGGGCATCAATAGATTTAGTGGTCCGGAGCTGGACGAGTTGGACACGAGGTATTTGAGGAAGACGGATGCCTATGCCAAGACGGAGTCCGATGAGAGATATGCGAGGAAGACAGATCTAGATGACTTAGACACGAGATACTTTGCCAAGACAGATCTGGACGACTTAGATGCGAGGTATTTGAAAAGGACAGATTATGTTTCCGAGACCGATTTGGCAGAGATCTATATTAAGAAGACCGATTTGGAGGATTTGGATATTATTAGGTCTATGCGGGAGGAATTGGTGGGGTTGTTAGACGAGCTGGCGGCACTCAAGAGACAGATAGGTGTGGGTGGGTCTTCTCGTACATTTGGTTCTTCGGTTCGTTTGGAGCAGAATATACTGATCAGACCCAACCCCGCATCTGATTATTTAGAAATACGAACGCCAGAGGATACTTATCTTAAGATTATAGATGCTACGGGGAAGGTCTTGCGTGCGGTGCGTATTCCTCGGGGTCTGAATCGCATCTCCATACAAGATCTCCCATCAGGGGGCTACCTCCTCCTACTCCAAATAGGAACACAAGCCACAAGCTATAACTTCATCAAAAGATAAAACCTTAAAATATTAGGAACCTTGGAAAAAGTTTTCTACACTTGATGTGCAGCCGTACGGCTGATAGTAAATGAAGTAATAGGTTAATTAAGAGTTCAACAATTTAGATTAAAATGTAGTTATGGCAAAGATTTATGATTTTTACCCCAAAGCGGGGGGACGTGGTACCATTGTCACAGTTGTGGGACAAGGCTTACCTACGAGTACTGGAGGGTGGGTTTCGTGTGTTGATGGCAAGATAGTATCAGCGAACTCAGAAGGTACCGAGGTAAAAATTCGTGTAGGATATGGATCCAGCATCCCGGTACGAATTGAAGTGGGCGGAGCGGGAAGCGACGACGATTTTACGTTCCGCTCTTCGTAGGGTTTTTTATTAAAAAATGTCATGGGGACCCATCGGATCAATGAAATTGTTCCTGATAAGGGTCCTCCTGGCACCGAAGTCACAGTCAGAGGTTTCGGATTGGAACTTATTGAGGGGATGCAGGACGATAAGAGTAAAGCAACTTACGTCCATTTGGATTCTGGGGGATCGGCTGCCCGGGCGTATGCCGTCAAATTATTTGGGACGAAGGGTGGTAAGGAATTGAAGTTTCGTGTTCCGGATGATTGGTCTGACAAACCTAAATCTCCCATTTGCATAGGTTATGGACCTTTCCGTGGACAACCGGACGTGTGCAAAAGTAAGGTGCTTTTCGAGCCTACCCGCGGGTGGCTGTTTTGGATAAAGTGTCTTTTTTCCTTCTTTCGCAAGTAGGCACTCAAGCCACTCCTACCTTTTAATTTATTTCTTTTCGGGTTTGAGTTCGTTTAGGAACTTGCGGAGGAGTTGTATGTGGTTTTCTATATCTTTTTTATCTGCCATTTCTACGGTTGTGTGCATATATTTTAGGGGTAGTGATATGAGGGCAGAGGGTACGCCTTCGGCAGAGTAGGCAAAGGCGTCGGTATCGGTCCCGGTGTACCTACTGGAGACGGCTCTTTGGAAGGGTATTTTATGTTTTTCACAGGTTTGGAGTAGCTGGTCTAGGATTTTGGGATGTATGGTGGGGCCGTGTGTTAGGACGGGTCCTCGTCCGCATTTTTGATCTCCCTGCATCTTTTTGTCATACATAGGTGAATGTGTATCGTGACAGACATCTGTCACGAGGGCTATATCGGGTTTGATCCGGCGGGATATCATCTCCGCACCCCTTAGTCCAATTTCTTCCTGTACGGAATTGACGACATATAATCCATAAGAGATGTTGTTTTTTTCTTCCACCAGTTGTCTGAGCGTCTCTGCTATGATGAAACCACCCATCCGATTATCCAAACCCCGTCCGACCCAGTATTTCTGATTTAACTCAAAGAGACTATCTTCAAAGGTCAGGACAGAACCCACGTGGATACCCATTTTTTCCACTTCTTTTTTGGAAGAAGCTCCCACATCTATACAAAGATTCTTCAAAGAAGGGCTCTCTTCTTTGGCAGACCGATGATCCCTAACATGGATGGCAGGCCACCCAAATATTCCCTTCACAATACCCTTTTCAGTATGAATATTGACCCGTTTGGAAGGTGCTATTTGATGATCCGACCCCCCATTCCGGATCACATATAAATATCCTTCTGCGGTAATATAGTTGACAAACCATCCGATTTCATCTGCGTGTGCTTCTATGACCACTTTATAGGGTGCTTGTGGGTTAAGAATGGCTACGGCAGTTCCATAGGGGTCTATGAGGCTCTCGTGATAATAGGGTTTAAGATAGTCTAGCCATATCTTTTGACCCGATGATTCAAATCCTGTTGGAGAGGCATTATCTAGGTAATTAAAAAGAAATTGTCGTGCTGATTTTTTCATATACTCTAATAGTTTATATATTCTTTAAAGGGTATCTATTGGTCTTTTTTACAAAGATCTGGAAAGGGACATTTACTAGTGTCTTTTAGGTCTGTGGGTTTAAAGTGGGTTTCTTTCAAGAAAGCTTGGAGTCGTGTTCGTAGATCGTTTTCTATGAGGTCCCGAAGTATTTTGGCATCCTGACATGGGATCTTTTTCCCACTTTCTATTTCTTGTATTTTCAAATAGCTCTCCTGATCAGACTTCAGGGATCCAAGAAAGAGTAGTTCGGGCATAACCTTCTCAGTAGGACTAGCATAGGACTGTGAATATATAAGACTATATAGCAAAACCTGCAAGGCTTCTCTATGTTCATGGATATTCTCAGCGGAGAAAGGAGAATCAGAGGGTATGATGTTTTGGTTATTGTTCTTTTTACCTGATTTATAGTCCACCACGTGGATGGTATTTCCTTTTTGGGAGATCCGATCTATTCGTCCTCTTATGCGGATAGACCTTCTGTCGTCCAGCTGGATTTTCCAATCTTTTTCCTTTCCTACTTCTTTTTCCAGGGATAGGATTCGAAAGGGTACCTGTTTTTTATCCCAATCTATGAGCGTTTTTATCCTTCTTTTCAGCAGATCAGGAATTAAAATATTGGGTCCTTTGAAGGGGTAGTCAAATTTTTCTTTCTCGAGGGGATGCTTATCTTTTTCTTCTTCACAAAATTTCTTTGTAAGCTCCTCCATGAGCTTGGGAAACTTTTTTTCAAGGTCTGTCAAATCTCTTTCTTGAACCTCTTTTCCTTCCAAATCTTTGTAGAGTTTTTCAAGGATTGTATGAAGGAGATGCCCGATCTGAGCGCGGTCCATTGTCGGAATAGCTCCCTCTTCGGATATGATTACCGGATCATATACCTTCAAAATATATTTATAGTAAAAACAAAGCGGGCAAGCTAAGAGATCTAGTAGGGTAGAGACAGAAATACCCTTCTCTTCATTGTCGTCCTCCTGTTGTCCTTTGAGAACACGTTCTATGGCTTTCTCATCCTCTGGGGTCTTCTCTTTTGCCAGGTTTATGGGAGGGTGCTTGGAGGGAGAGTTCAAAGATGGATAGGGTAGAAGAATGGGTTGGGGATATTCATTGGGCTTGTCGTATAGGAGTTGGGAAATGTATCGGCTTTTTTCTTTCCTGTTTATCGTACCATGGTGTGTCTGGGTACTTCGGACATAGTACAGATGGGCTGTCTTAGATTGGGCCAATACCTGATAGAAGAAATGGGTATAAATGGCATTGATATCTTGTAAAACAGGAAGATCGTAGGGTTTTCTAAGATTGTATGGGATCAAAGGGGGTATGGCAGATATACCTTTGGGCCATATATCTTCGTTCAGATCCAACACGAATAAATTAGGGTTTGGAAAAGCTTGGGTATACTCTACAGACCCGATCTGAAGAGGCTGATCCGAAGAATTACCTATATCTTCTGAAATGGAAACAGAGCCTTCTAATAAATTTCTAATAAAATCTAGCTTGTCTTTTAGACAAAGACCTTCTAATAGTTTTAGTTCTGAAGTCAGATCTAATTCAGATTCCAAGAGGCTTTGAAAAGATTGAAGTACAGAGCTGTTTAGCACAGCCGTGGGTGCCCACACGGATTTCCTACCCTGATTTTGTTTGGAATATAATTTGTTTAGCTTCTGGATGAAGGTTAATAAATCCTTTGGTTCGGTTTTATTTGTCCTTCTTATTTCTAGAAAATCGCACCACCTTTGGGTAATAGATTCGGCAGTCTTATCTTTACCCAATGGAAAATAGGAAAGGTAGGGGTGTGTGAAGAGAGATTCCTTTAACCTGTATAAATTCTTATTAGGATCTTCAGCCAGCTTGCACCAAAGTTCTATCAAGGAGGCCAGTGGGGTATGCCGAAGGGGACAACTTAGACGAATACGAACCTGACGATCTTGGAGGGGTAGATAGTAGAGTAAACTGAAAAGCCTACTGGAATCGGGTAAAACAACCGAAGTCTCCGACCATTCTTGATCACTCAGGGCAGCTAATTTCTGGGATACCTGTCGAATTTGTCCGTGGGGAGAGGGACATTCCATGACATGGGTTTTCTTATTTTGGACAGATAAATATGAACCTGGAAAGCTAGGGGAGAAAACCTTATCCCTCTTATACTGACGAGGAAAATAACCCCCTGCATGCTGTGAATCTTGCATGTAATGATCGTGGAGATGCCAATAAATTTGGGCTTTTTGATGCTGAATAAAATGTTTTAAAACCTTTTCTTCCACGGGATTCATGGCTGAGAAGCCTGCGAAGGAAACTTGATATGGATAGGTCCCTGAGGGCGGCAAATTCTTGGAAGCCAATTTATATATCCTACCTCGGTAGCTCAGGTTATGCTTGTCTAATTTTTCTTGAAAACCCTTGTAGATATCAGAAAGCTTGTTCCAGATGCTTGTGAAATTTTGGTTTTTCTCCCAACGAGATATGTTTTTGCTGTGTTCTTTCCAGAAATTCCTTATGATCTTTCGGGCCTCTTCCCCGAGCTCGGGGATATCTTTCTCCAGATCTTTATATTCAGAGATGTGGAGAAAAATTTTCTCAGGAGAAATCAGGGCCTTATCTATTTCGTCAAAATGCCGAAGGATATTTTCGCTCAGCGGAAGTGCCCGAAGGCCTTCCTTAGACCATACAAAATCCTTAGGCATAATCTCTTGACAGGTCTGATGCAATAAAACGAGAATATTTGGTAGGTCTTCCTCCTCCTCTTCATTCTCCTCCTCGGGGAGAGGATAGGGTATCAACTTTTCATTAGCGATTTCTGAAAGAAAGGCATCCATGGTTTGGACCAACGGGAGGGCAAATGCCTTAGCCTGATTTTCTTTGCCTAGGGAATCCCGTGCGAAGGAATTCCAACTGGATAGCATATGAAAAGTGGGTACGATGAGTTGTCGGGTAGAAAAATCATTAGCAGATTGGGTTTGCCAATCCTCAAGCACTTGTTCCCACAAAAGCTTCATGGCATCGGAACTGAAATGACATTTATATCTGTCAAACCCAAATAACAGATATACAACTCGCTTTGGTATCCCAATTTTTGCAGACAAATCCCATATTCTTGGATCTGTTCTTGATCTTTTGGATCCTGCTTCCCTGTTTTAAAATCTATGATACGTGCATGGGAAGGCGGATTTAAGAGAACCCGATCACATCTGAGTTCATTTCCTTTCCCATCAAACATGGACATTTCTGTTCTAAGAATTTCATCCTTATTTTGGGGAAAGCAGAGGGAAAGGATTTCGGTATTCTTCTGAACCAGCTGGAATCGTTTTTCTATATCCTCTCCGTATGTACGGTATTCTTCCTTTCGGAACAGGTTTCTAAGGCATCTTTCCAGATCTTCGGGCTTGCCGAGATGTTGGAATACCTCATGCACCCCTGTGCCTACAATTTTATTTTTGGCATCCGATTTTATCTTTTTCCTATCCTTCTTAGAGACGAAAGGAAAGCCTGTCTTCTTGGGATCTATCCTAGTGGGGTGATATTTTTTCTGAGGGGTTTCTTCTTCTTTCTCTTTAGGGGTAGGAGTAGGCGTTGGAGGGGATCCCTGTTCTATCTCGTAGCACCAGGGTGATTGGGTGTCGCTAGGATCCCCTACTAAGGGAATAGTGGAGAAGGACCCTTTGCCTTCTTTTTCCATCCATTGCAAGACCTCATGAAGATATTTGGGTCCATCCTGTCCAAACCTAGACCCAAAGGGAAAATACCCTTTGAGTACCCGACGCGCTCGTGTCATCGCCACATACAATAGATTGAGGGAATCTATCTTCCTATCTTCCTCCTCTCTTTCCAACCTGGAAAGAAAGGGTGTTCCTTTTACCTTATTTTTAATTGCTTCAAAAGGAACAGATTTCATTCCAAAATAGGTTTTTTCGTCATCAGACCACAAAAAATTGGGATTGCGATTATCCTGACGCGAACTAAAATCTGCCCAGGGAAGAATCACCACCTCTGCTTCCAAACCCTTGGCATCATGTACGGTTTGAACCCGAATGGCATCTTTTTTATGAGGGATGGCCAGACTCTGATCCTTTTTTTTCTCCCAAAAGAGAATCAGGTCTCGCAAGGTACCCGATCCTCTTTTTTGAAAGTCTTCCAAGAGATCTATAAAAGAATCCAAGAATGCAAAACTATGGGAAGGACTATTTTTATCCGTACTTTTCTCATCCAGCTCTAAAAAGCGGATCCAACTTTCTATCTGATCTTGAAGAGATAATCTGTCCTTATCTATTTCCTTTCTTCTTTCCACAAATTCTGCTTGAGAAGGAATGGGTCTACCTGGGAAAGCCAACTCATACTCTATATTTATTAGAGTATAAAGATATTTTGTGTACTTATCTTTTGTGAAAAGATGTGTCTTTAATAGGGCTATCAGCAGTCTGAGTAGGGGAGAAGAATCCATACTAAAAACAGCTTTGGATACCACCTTGTAATTTTCTCTTAGAAGGATAGACGAAATATCTTTCATTTCCTGATTCGTACGGACCAGGATCATAATATCGCCCTCCTCATATCCCTTATCCCTAATTTCTCCGAGACTGTCCAGGAGCCATCCATTAAACGCATCTTTTTGTGCTTCTCCTTTTAGCTTTGTGCCCCTGAAAGATTGTATTCGTAGATGAACCCATCCTTCTTCTTTTGAAGAGGTATGGGTTTTGGGTATTTCCTGTTCGTGCTTTTCAAAGACTTTTGAAATCCTTGAAAGGCTCGGACCTTTTTGGGTTTGGACGTGTTTATAGGCATCAAATAGATTGTTGTTGAATTTGATTAGGGTAGGAAGACTGCGCCAATTGTATTCCAAGCTATGTACCTGATGGTGCTCTGGAAAATCCTCCTCTGGAATCTGTTTCAAAAACAGATCGGGTTCGGCATTTCTCCACCGATAAACAGATTGTTTCGGATCCCCTACGAGTATACTTTCGTATCCCCCTGTGATATTTTCTCCAATAAGGGGTTTGATGGCTTCCCATTGCGCAGAAGAGGTATCTTGAACTTCATCTATCAAATAATGATGAAAACGGGTCCCTAATTTTTCATAGATATAAGCCGGAATATTTGCTTTGGTCACCTGATGCAAGAGTTTGGCTAAATCCGAAACAAACAATATATCTTTCTCATCTCTGTAATTTTTTATATGAGATGTAAAATGTTTTGCAATGGACATAAGATAGCCTGAAGAGTGCAGGAGACGGATCGTAGGATCCTCTTTGGGGTCTTGTTGTTCTTCTAGCATTTCGTGATATCTCTGTTCTAGACCTTCTAAATCGGGTTCAAATTCAGTTTGATTCATCTGTTCAGTTTTTTCAAATGTATTGGTACCGAAACTGCCTAGGAGGTCATTTATGTTCCAATCCTTATCCTCGTTCAACCTAGACGAAGACAAGGTCGTGATAGAATTTTTTAATTTTTCCTCATCAGCAGCTTCTGCCCAGATTCGAGGAATGATCTCTTCGGAAAACACACTCTTCAAATCTGTTTCCAAATCATAGCGAAAAGAAGAAATTTGTAGTTCTAAGACAAAGGCTCGTACCATCTTTTGAAATAGGGAATCCAATGTGGAGACCGAAAAAAGATGGTACTGATGCAGAATAGACTTAAGAAGACGGGAGGATTTATCTGCGAGTTCATTTTCAGTCAACCCCAATTCCTTTTCAAGTTCTTTTTGATAGCCATTTTTTTTTCTTTCCTTAAGTTCAGAGAGGCTTTCTAGGATCCGAGACTTTATCTCA
>JAPOQI010000149.1 GCA_026710765.1 Cytophagales bacterium
ACCGACCTTAAAAATGACCCTAAGGCTATCACTTATTCTGTAGCTCAAATTATTCGGGATGATACCCGTTTTAATAAGGAGTACGATGAAAAATTTTGGGAAGATCCTAATAACATCAGAGAAATCTTCGACCAAGAATTCCATAAAGGAATGAGTAAAAAAGACAACGTGATTGCAGAAATTGATGACGTTTTTGTGCGCAATCGACTTGAAAAAAACCTAGATGTAAAGTCGTTCCTCTGGCAAGTGGAAGGATTTCTAAGGCATGCCTTTGACGAGGATCAGCCGAGGAAAGATAAGGAGCAGTACGAAAAAGAAAAGGTAGAAGTAGAACACATCTGGGGTAAGGATGATTCTGATAAGAATGACAATAAGGATAAAGTTGAAAAAGAAGCTAAAGAAACTAATAATGTACCCGATGAACGGACTTTTGGAGAAATAAAGGAGGACATCGGTGCCAAGCTATTATTGGAGGAAACCATCAATAAAAGTATTCAGAATGAACGTTACCTCTTTAAGCGGGATGGTCTTCCTGATAAGCCAGAAAAAAGCTATCGAGAAAGTAATTTCATTTGGACCCAGATATTGAACCCGATTTTTGTGAAGGAATACGAAGACCATATTGTAAAACTGAGAGAGACATATGATATTTTTGACGATGAGGATTTCCAACCTGTCGAGGACTTTACCTATGAGGCTAAAGAGCAAAGAGAGAAGACCCTCGCCAAGATTGTCCAAATCATTTGGGCAGATAACACCCTGGACGCAAACGGAGATCCTAATGTGAAATTCTACTGGTGGAAGTAGGCTTCTGGACTACGATGTTGGGTCCTTCTTGAGGAAGACATTCCAATTCTCAGTGGTATTGAAAAAGTAGGAAGCTATACCAGGAGATATTTGGGAAGTGCCAAGTAATGGAACTTCGTGCTTTTTTGTAAAAAGCAAATAGTCTATGTAAATTATCTTCGGACACATGGACTCAACATATGTCAATGATAAAGACACCAAACTTTATAGCCCACTGATGCATGCCTAAAAAATTAAGTCCTAGCCTTTTTGAGGTATCCTTCCAGGATTCCTTCAAGATTACCCTTCGCTACGAACAGGAAACTGACCCAGCAGGGCTCTTCTTATTTTTGACTCACATAATCAAAGCCTTTGATGCCCACGATAAGGCTGTGATTGAGAGCCTCGAACTCAGGGTAGATTCTGAATTATCCATTCAAAGTGTGGAAGAAGGGTCCATCAATTTCGAGTTTGTACGCAAAATAATTTGCCTGGGGGAAAACAAAGAGAAAGTGAGTAGGCTTATGCCCGAGAACAGGAAAAAATTCTCGAGGAACTACCTCGGCTATACTAACGACTTCCCTTCAAAGAAAATGGGTGAAGCTAGGTCTCATGCAGATAAAGCCGAAAAAGAAAGACCTGATGGGCTTGAAGCACGCTTGGATGACGACACAGAAATAAGATTTTTACGACCTGAAGAATCGGAAGATGAGGAAATAAAAGACAGAGTAAGTTTAGAGATCATAAAACCCGTCTGTGAGAAAGGTAACACGAGTAAATGGTGTTTAAAAATAGATGGTTCAAACACAGATGTCAGCATAAAGGATTTGGATTGGCTTGAGAAATTTCAAAACAACCAATTGGACATTACACTAAATTCAATACCTGGGTGTTCCCTGAAAGTAAAATTGAAAACAATCACCAATAATCAGACGAGAAAAAAGAAATACGAGGTTGTGGAGGTGTACGATATAAAGCCTCCACCCCCAACCCAAGAAAAATCTGTTTGAAACCTCAGATTAGATTTACAATCTATGACCCCTTTGTAAAAACCCATCAAGTACATTTCATACACCTCTCCACGCCATACTTGCTTATTTTTTTCCCTTTGATACACTATATCTTCTTTCCCTTCATTATTCTCATTGTCTTCTATTTCTCCTTTTACCTCCTCCGAAAAGGCTGCTTTAGGAAATTTGCAGTATTGAAAATTTGGTAAATCTTCCCTGCTAATTTCGGTGAAATTCGCTCTCTCAAGATCACAATTTGCAAAATGAACACTTTTTAAGCAGCACCTGTGAAAATTGACATGACGCAAATAGGAATCTCTGAATGGCACTTGTGGTAGGCCTAATTTCTCAATCATAGTGTGCTTGTCATTTCGTTTGGATCGAAACATCACGTTAATAGCCACATCCACACTTGGTCCCACCTTCTTATCTTCCCGTAGTTCAGCCTCATGTGCTTGTATCTGGATATATTGCAACAAGGCATAGAAAATCTGTCTTCTGTACTCTTTCTCTTTCCAGAACACATCTTCCAGCAATAAAATGCCCCCTACCTGAGTTGACTTAGCTTTGTTTCCCAAGAGCCCCAAACCCATTCTGAGAGACTGATTAATATCATTCTTCTTCTGCTGTCTCACTTGCCGCCAAAGAAGAAATACGGGTACCGAACCAGCAAACGCGGTCATCAAGGCAGGCAGGTACTTGAGGAAGGCATCCCCCAATATATGATCTATTTGACTAAGGAAGCAACTCATCACATCTTTCAATAAAAGAGGGCCTACGAAGTTATCTTAATAACGACTAAATGCTCGACATTTCTTTCCTAAATCCCCATCTTATATTGCCAAAGCTGATTTCAGGGGTCTGACCCATTACAATCATCTTCGTAATAGAATGCAACTATCCCTTAATGAAGGTATAGCTGGTGGCTTGGGCACCTATTTGCAGGATTAGGAGATAAGAACCTGCGGGTAATTCTTGTATGGAGATGCGATGCACACCCCGAACGATCTGCTTTGCACGCAGAACCTTACCTGTGGGGTCTATGATCTTCAGGTGCGTCTCCTCGGGGGTTTGGATCTCCAAGTAATCTGATGCGGGATTGGGTTTGACGGAGATGGCTTGTTCCAAGCGGACGGATTGCACGAGTTCTCCTGTGACCGTTCCGACTTTCCTATTGAGGTCAGATAGCTTGTTGGAAAGGTTTATGAGTGCCTCCCGCATGGACTTGATATCTAATTCCTCCAACTCCTCTTGCAAGGGTTTGATATCTATCCCTTCCAGGTCTGTCTTCTTCGCATACCTCTCGTCTGACTCTATTTTGGTGTGATAACCACTCAGGTCGGGGACTTGAAGGCGGGGGATTTCTGTCTTGAGAGCATAGTTAGGCAAAGCTGTCTGCAAAGCATACTTGGCATCTGATTCTGTCTTGGTATAGACCCCTGTCTTGGATGCATATCTCAGGTCTAATGCATCCAGGTCTGGAGGGGTCTGAACGCCCCCATCAGAGGGACTTAGACTCGTAACCCGAGGAAAAGTGGGTGTGAAGTAATCCGTGCTGGTGGCTTTGGAGTCATTGGAGAGATACGAAGGATTAGAATAAGAGAAATTCACCGTAATCTGACCCGCAGAGAAATGGGACCAAGCTTCTGGCACAAGAAACTTCAGCTCCGTACCTGCT
>JAPOQI010000151.1 GCA_026710765.1 Cytophagales bacterium
GATTATATTTGTTATCTTGGATCTGAGACCCGTCTTCCTATGATGGATATGGAGGATGCAGTTGCGGCTTCCCTTTCTCTTATGCAGGTTCCTCCGGAGCGAATACGGATTCGTACGAGTTACAACATAGGTGGCCTAAGCTTCACACCGCGGGAGGTAGAGACATCTATTCGGGACCATGGACTCCCACATGAATGGAAGGTGCATTATAAACCAGATCCATTGAGACAGGGTATTGCAGAGGGCTGGCCTGAGACGATAGAGGATAAATTTGCCAGGAAAGATTGGGGATTTCAGAGCCAATGTCAAGATTTATCTGTTTTGACAAGGAAACTTTTATGTACTCTTCGTACAGAAGATGTAGAGGGTGGTGATGAGATCTTAGGTTCTAACGGTATGGTTTCTTAGTAGATTTTTAAAATTATGAGTTCTTTAGATAATTATAGGTATGTGAATTTGTTTCGTCCTCGGGGCAGGATTTTACAAATTGAAGTTTCGGTTCCGGATCGTTTGAATGCATTGAGTCGTGGGGTTTTGGACGATTTAGAAAAGGCTTTTCAGTACGCTTTTTCGGATCAGGAAACCCATGCTATATTGCTTTCAGGAGCTGGTGAGAAGGCTTTTGTGGCAGGGGCAGATATTAAAGAACTCTCTAAGCTGAGTGCCCAGGAAGGAAAAATTTTATCTGAACGGGGACAATCTTTATTTCAACAGATAGAGGATTCGTCCAAACCTGTATTGTGTGCTGTTCAGGGATATGCTTTGGGGGGTGGTGCCGAGTTGGCTATGGCGTGTCATCTTCGGGTAGGGAGTGAAGACATTCGGGTTGGTCAGCCGGAGATCAATTTGGGTACTTTACCTGGATATGGAGGTACGCAGCGTCTTCCACGTCTGATCGGATTAACGAAGGCAACCGAGCTTTTATTAACGGGGGATACCCTAGATGGGAAGGGTGCTTTACATTATGGTTGGTTGAATAAGCTTGTGCCGCGTGGGTCTTTGATAGAGGAATCCTTATCCCTTTTAGAAAAAATAGTTAAGAAATCACCTTTGGCAGTACGGGAAATTCTAAGATGTCTTCGTGCTTCTCAGACCGGGGATGCTTATGCGATAGAGGCAGAGTCTTTTGCTTCTTTGTGTGATAGCTACGATTTCAAAGAGGGTACGTGTGCTTTTTTAGAAAAGCGTTCTCCTTCTTTTCAGGGAAGATAAAACCCGAGGTGTGGCTTTATCCTTGTCTTAGTATCTGTGGGATCAGTTAAAATCCTAGCAAAACAGACGCTTGGATATAGTGTCACAACTTTGCTGGCACGTCTTGGAAGCTATTTTTTGGTTCCTCTATACACAAAACTATTACCTACACCTGCTGAGTATGGTGTGGTTGTAGAGTGGTATAGTTACATTGCCATTTTAAACATTCTGTATTTGTATGGAATGGAATCTACTTATATCCGATTTTCATCGGGTCCTGGTGCTGATGAACACCGGGCCTTTTCCCAAACCTTTGGTCTTATTCTGTTTAGCACCTTTTTAGGGACAGTTTTTTTCTTTTGTTTTAGGCATGAAATTGCATCAGGGATGGGTTATGGGGGGCATCCATCTTATCTCATGTTGGTGATTGGAATTTTAGCTGCGGATGCTCTTTTGGCTATTCCGATAGCTCGTTGGCGTCATCAGCAGCGGATTTTAGCTTTTAGTTTGCTTAGAATTGGGGGCACCGTGTTGAATTTAATGTTCAATCTCTTTTTCTTGATTCTTTGTCCCTATTTATATCAGGGTCAGTTCTTTTTCTCGGATTGGGTTCAAGGTTTTTATGAACCCAATGCTCATATAAAATATATTTTTCTTTCTAATTTGATGTCCAGTGCGATCATGATTCCTTTTGCGATACCCCATTTTCGGATTTTCAGGCCCATCATAGATAAGACTTTGATCCTGAGGCTTTTCCGTTTTGGTTTACCCCTTTTGGGTATGGGTTTGATGGGTATTTCTATAGAGTATCTACCTCGGGTGATCTATAAATACTTAGCCGTGGGGGGTACTGAGAGGGAGTATTTATCTGATTTGGGTATTTTTGTGGCATGTTCTAAGTTGCCTGTTTTTCTTTTTCTTCTGACACAAGCCCTGCGATATTCTTTTGATCCCTTCATTTTTTCTCTTTCACCAGGGGACATGAAAAGGATTTTACCCCGTTTTTTACTGGGTTTTGTACTGGTAGGGGTATGTGTATTTCTGACTGTTTCTCTTTTTTCTGAGGAATTATCCATAATTTTTTTGGGTAAGAAGATTTATCAGGAGGGTCTCTTTATCGTACCTTATCTTTTAATGGGATATCTTTTTACAGGTATTTATCATTTCTTAGCTATATGGTTTAAGTTTCTTCACAAGACCTACTATGGTTTTTATTTTTCGTTTCTGGGTCTATCCTTGACCCTTTTAGGGAATTTAATCTTGGTTCCACATATAGGTTATGCGGCGATAGGCTATGTTTTTCTTGGGACATATTTTTTAATGACATTGATCAGTTTTATTTATGGACAGCGATTTTTCCCTACGGCTTATCCATCTCTCAGGATTCTGGTTCATCTGGCTGCAGCTGCTTTAACAGTTTATATAGGTTTGGAAGTGCTGGGTAATTTCTCCCATCGTTTGATTTTATTGTTCAGTTATCTTATAGGTTTGTACCTGATCGAGGGACGAAATTATATCAAATTCCGAGTATCAACATAGGATATTTATACCAAAAGGTTTATGAAGATTCAGATCATTAACCGATCCTGCCATCCTTTACCCGCTTATCAGACCCAGGGGTCTGCGGGGATGGATATCAGGGCCTTTCTCAAGGAAGATTTAAAGCTCAAACCCATGCATCGGGAACTATGCCCGACAGGACTTTACATAGCTTTATCGTCGGGTATTGAGGTGCAAATTCGTCCTCGGAGTGGTTTGGCATTGAAGAAAGGAATCACTCTCTTAAACAGCCCGGGGACCATAGATTCGGATTATAGGGGGGAGATCAAAATTTTGGTGATAAATTTATCTAATAAAACGGTTTTTATCAAGGATGGAGATAGAATCGCCCAATTGGTTTTCGTGTCTTATATTAAGGGTGAATGGGAGGAGGTTCAAGAATTACCGGGTACTGTGCGTCAGGAAGGGGGTTTTGGAAGTACGGGACAGGACTAAGTATGAAATTCTTATGGACTCTTAATCTTGCTCTAGCTGTGTTGAACCTAGAAGCACAGTCTATTTCTCATGAGGAGGAATCTATTTCTCTCCTTTTAAGAGGATATCAATATTCTCTTATGGGGTCGGAAACGGAAGCCATAAGCTTGTGGAGAAAGAGTTTGGAAAAGGATTCTCAAAATGATGCGGCCTATTGTTTTATTGCTAAGGCTTATCATCGGGGTCAGAAATATGGGTCAATTTATTACATACAGGAGGCTCTTCGGATTCAACCTGAAAATATCCATTACCATGAAACGAAGGCCCGTTTTCACGAGGAATTTCATGAATATGAGGAGGCTATAATGTCTTATGAAGAGTGTTTTCGTCTATCCACTATGCGGGGTCAAAAGAGAAGATATTTACTCCAAATAGAGGAACTCCAAACCCGTCTAAAAAGAACAGATGACCGTATTCATACCTATTGTCTTCTTCTGGAAACACAGCCTGAGCAGTTGGAAACGGTGTTTATGAAAATCGTGGAGGCTCATGCAGAACTTGATGACGACAGAAAATTTAAGAAGAACCTGTTATCCTTGCTGGAGACTTATCCGGAGGAAAGGATTTTGCACGAAATCTATCTAGATCATTTTGTTTCCAAATCAAAATACCGAAAGTATTTGCGTTCGGTTGAACATGTTTTTCAGCCTGAGGATCCTATTTCTTTGGAGATAGAACTGGCCTACACGACACCCGAACATTTGATCCCTTCTTTAGAAATTTTTTTGAATCGAGAAGATCTTGATTTTATGAAGAAAGAAGCTTGGGTCCAACGACAGCTTCGCAAAAAGGAGGAATTTTCCACCAAAGATAGACTTATTAGGGTTTTATGTCCTCTTCTTCAGGAGGCTCATCCCGAGGAGTTGTCATCTTATTTTTGTGGTGTGGAGATTTATTGGGAAGAGGGTAGGTATGAGGAATTGTTGAAAATCCTAAAACGTCCCTACGAGCTATTTCCACATGAGAAGGAAATACTGATAGAACTTATAAGAACCGAGGAGGCGCTAAAAAACTATGATACGTTGATCCTATATACGAAAAAGGGTAGGCAATTATATCCTCATGTAATGGACTTTTATTACTATGAGTCTATAGCTCTTTTTGAACTAGGAAATCACCAACCTGCAATTTCCATGATAGAAGAGGGTTTGGAACGCGATGATTTAGATACTGATCATGAATTCATGTTCAGGGACCTATATCTTCATAGGGCTGATCATCTTTTTGCTGCGGGATTTTTGGAGATTGCAACGGAGGCTTATGAGGAGATATTATCTTTATTTCCAGATTCGGATGAGGTTAAGCACAATTATAGTTATTGTTTATTAGAGAGAAAGGTTGATCTTGATAGCCTAGAATCTTTATGGAGGGAATCGATACAGGGGAGTGATTCCCCTGCCTATTTGCATACTTATGCTAGAATCCTTTATGGACAAGGACGCTATAAGGAGAGTCTTAGGTGGTTTGAGAAGGCTCTTCACTCAAATTTTAAGAATTCTACTTCTCTTCCCATGATTATGGGACGATCTGCTGAGCTGGGAAGAATTCGGGAGACCTATGGAGATGCTCTTTATCAAGCAAATCAAAGAAAAAAGGCTTTAAAGGTGTGGAAATCTGCGGTTCAGGAGAAAGGGACCTCTCCTCTCCTTTTGAAGAAAATACGGGATCAACGGTTTTATGAATAGGTTTTGGCTTTTTCTTTTGACGATATTGGTTTGTAGCTGTGGGAAGTTATTGACTTCGCAGGGAAGACGGAACATTTCTTTTGCAGAGAGTCTGGACCATTTTTCTTTTCAGAGTCGGGTTAAATATACGCAGGGGGCGTCTAGTTCTTTTTTGGGATTAGTTCGTTGGCGGGGTAAGAAGGATAGTTTATTATGGGCTTCTGTTGCTTATGAGTTTCCCTTAGAGGTTCTTAGGCTCATGTTCCGTACGGACTCTGTGTTTATTTTGAATAGGCTTGAGAAGACCTATTTTGCGGGACCTGTGGATGGGACCCTTCAAACCTGGATGGGTCTTTCATTCCCTAGTCCTTTGCAAAGTTTTCAAGCTATTTTATGGGGAAGACTTCCTTTTCCCTTAGACAAATTTGAAGAGGAGAGGGAGGATGATAGACAGATTTTGAGATATGAAGGTTCATCTTATTCGTTTGTGTGCGCTTTAGAGGTTGATAAGTTGGATGGACTTTTGGAATCAGAAAAAAGGATGAGTTGGTGGATTGTGCGGGACGATAGGGGTAGGAAACTTATTTGCGATTACACTTATAAGAAGGTTAAGAAAGCTTCTTATTTTTCCAGGAGGCGAAAAAATTCTTATCCTAAGGAGGTTCTTCCTGTGCTGAGTCTTCGGATGTTTGATTCGAGTCGTCAGTTGTGGGTTTTAGATTTGAAATCTAAGCCTGTTCGTTTGGGGCCTCATTTGAAATACCCTTTTCGTGTTTCTGGGACCTATAAGCAGAAACCTTAGTATGCGTTTTCATATTTTTTTATTTGTTTTTTGGGGTGCAGGATTTCTTTTTTCTATCCATGCACAGGAGAGTAGATCTGAGTTGGAGCGACAAAAAGAAACTAGTCTTATCAAGATTAGGCGTGCCCAGCGTATTTTGGCACAGACAAAATATGAGAAGGAGGCCAATCTGGGACAGTTGAGGGCCCTACAAGAACAAATTCGTGCACAACAGAAATTGGTAGATGTGTATTCCCGTCAATTGAACAATATAGGGCAGGATATTGGTGAGATTCATCAGGTGATAAGTGCTATGGAGTCAGATCTAGGTAGCCTCAGGAAGGAGTATGCGGGACTAATATATTGGTCTTATAAGCATAGCTCTTCCATGGAGGTTTTATGTTTCCTATTTGCAGCAGAAAGTTTCAAGCAATTTTTTCTCCGAATGGAACATGTGGCTCAGGTAAAGAAGTTAAGGAAACTTCAACTAGAGGAGATACAAAAGGTTCAAAACGTGCTTTTCTCTCAGTATAAAAGTTTAAAAAACAAGCGGGAAAAACAGAAAAGGGTACTTAGTTCTCAGAAGCGACAAAAGAATGAGCTTCTCAGATTACAAGGGGTACAAAAGAGAATTTTAAAGAGGTTGACCAGGAAAGAGTCAAGTCTTTTGAGGCAACTCCGAAAAAAGGAGAGATCTTTAAGGAAGTTGAATCAACTTATTAAAGAAACGATCCGTAAAGAGTTGCAAGAGGGTAGAATGAAGGTATCTCATTTGAGTCAAGCCTTTTTGCGGAAGAAAAAAAAATTACCTTGGCCCATTTCAAACGCGTTTGTATCTTCTAAGTTTGGCAAACAACGACATCCTGTCTTGAAACGAATTCAGGTAGATAATCAAGGGATCAATTTGCAGGCTCAGAAAAAAGAACTTGTAAAGGCAGTCTTTGAGGGGCACGTGACCACGATTGCCTATGTACCAGGTATGGGTAACGTGATCATTCTCCGACACGGAAATTACTATACCTTATACGCTCGTTTATCTCGGGTTTTTGTTAAAAAGGGACACGTTGTTGTTTCTGAGCAGCCAATCGGTACGCCTTATACGGATCCCAAGGGTATTACGGAGATGCATTTTCAGGTATGGAAGGAGAGTACAAAAATGAATCCTGAGGACTGGCTTGCTGCCAAATAAGATGGCTTATACCGAAAAAAGCATACGGACCTTAGATTGGCGGGAACATATTAGGACAAGACCTGGTATGTATATTGGTAAGGCGGGTGATGGTCAGAGTCCTGATGATGGGATATATATCCTATTTAAGGAGGTTATAGACAATTCTGTGGATGAACATTTTATGGGTTTTGGACGAGAGATAGAGGTAAATTTAGATGATAGGGAGGGTAAAATTTCGGTTCGTGATTATGGGAGGGGTATTCCGTTGGAGAAGGTAAGGGACTGTGTTTCTCGAATCAATACGGGTGGAAAATATGATGATTCCGCTTTTCAAAAATCTGTGGGATTAAATGGTGTAGGGATCAAGGCGGTGAATGCGCTCTCTTCTTCTTTTACCGTTTGTTCTTTTCGGGGTGGACAGGCTAAGCGTTTAGATTTTCATCGGGGTGAGTTGGAAAAAGATTTCCCTTTGAATCCCACTTCTGAGCGGGACGGAACCTACATTTCTTTTATTCCTGATGATCAGATATTCAAGAATTTTTCTTTTCAGGAGTCCATTTTGGAGGATCGGCTTTGGGTTTATGCTTTTTTGAATACCCGACTTAAGTTATCCTTTGGGGGTAAGTCTTACCATTCTCGGCGCGGGCTTGTAGATCTTTTGGAAAAGGAGATTGGTTTAGGAAATATGTCATATCCTCCAATTCATCTCGAAACAGATGATTTGGTTTGTGTTTTGAGTCATCAAAACAGGTCTACGGAGTCCTACTATCCTTTTGTGAATGGACAGCATACCCCACAGGGTGGAACACATTTGAATGCCTGCAAAGAATCTTTGGTTCAGGTTTTCCGACAGTTTTATAAGAAGGATTTTCATGCTCAGGATATACGATCAGGTCTGGTATTATCTCTTTCATTGAGGATTCAAGATCCAGTATTTGAATCTCAGACAAAGACGAAATTAGGATCTACCCATTTGAAATCTCAAGGAATTACCTTGCGAACATTCATTCTCCGATTTTTACAAGAACAATTAGATAATTATCTGCATCAAAATCCTCCTACCGCAGAACTCATCTTGAACAGAATATTATCAAATGAGAAGGAACGAAAAGAGATATTGGGTTTAAAAAAAGTCGCTCAGGAAAGGAGACGAAACGCTCGCCTTCACAATAAGAAACTCCGTGATTGCCAAGTTCATTTTACACATAAAAAGCATCCTCGGCATAAAGAGACCACCCTTTTTATCACAGAGGGTAATTCAGCTAGTGGTTCTATCACAAAATCACGGGATACTCAGGTTCATGCGGTTTTTAGTTTGCGGGGTAAGCCCTTGAATTGTTTTGGTCTATCAGAGAAGGTGGTTTATGAAAATGAGGAATTCAATCTTTTACACCATGCACTTTGTATTGATGGGAAGGGTGATAATTTAGATTTCCATCCGCCACGTTATAATCGTATTGTTTTAGCGACAGATGCGGATGTGGATGGGATGCATATTCGTTTGCTCATTTTGAGTTTCTTTTTACAATTTTTTCCTAGCTGGGTTTCGGCGGGGCATGTGTATGTTTTAGAAACTCCTCTTTTTCGTGTGCGGAACAGAAAAAAGACCCGGTATTGTTATACCGAAGAAGAGAAAATTCGTGCTATTCAAGAACTTCCTCAACATGAGATTACTCGCTTTAAGGGATTGGGGGAAATATCTCCTGAGGAATTCAAGGGTTTTATCGGACCTCAGATGAGATTATTATCCGTTCGGACTGAGAAAATGTTGAATGATGCAAATTTCCTTTCATTTTATATGGGGAAAAATACACCTGAGCGTCAGCAATTTATACTCCAAAACTTGCGGGTGGAAAAAAACGACTTTTAAGGTTTTCCTTTCTATTCTCTAGGGCGGATTTGGGTTTAGTTGATATTTTTCTTATTATGTACAGGAGCTTGTTGAATATTTTTTCTTGATATTTTTTCTCTTTTGAGCTATGAGATGGTTTTGGTTTTTGTGGATAATTCTCCTTCCCTTGGGGGTTTCGGCACAAGAAGAAGACAGTAGGGTTATCAGGTATTTGAGAGTTGGGGGCAGCGGGGATGGTTCTTCTTGGGAGAGGGCTTCTGGGAATCTTGCTAGATTATTGACGACGGCGAGGTCTAATTGGGATATTTATGCGTCTGTGGGTAAATATGTTTTTACCTCCACGGATAGAGATCAGACATATTTTTTTCCTGAGGGTGTTCGCTTATATGGTGGATTTCCGAAGACAGGGGACCCGGGGTTGGAGGACAGATATATTTCCTCCGACAGGGACGAACGTAAGACCATCTTATCTGGCGATATAGGTGCGCCCGTAGGTGCCCTGAACGATCTGGTGACCGATTCAGGCAGTTTGCAAGGAGATCGGGGATTTGTAGATAATGTTCGTCATGTTGTTACCGTTTTGGGAGATGGTGTTCACATAGAGGGTCTAACCATAGAGGCGGGCTATGCTGAGGGTGCCTATAACACTGCGGGGGGACAAGGGGCTGGAATTTATATTCCGTATGCAGGAACGAATGGTCCTATAGAACCCAGCTTTGAAAGATTAGAATTGCGATATAATCATGCGGGTGCGGGTGCAGCTATTTATGCTAATGAGAATGCTGTTTTTACAGAGGTCAATGTGCATGATAATGTTTCTTTGGGAAATTTATCAAAATTTCCTGACGGGGTGGAGGGGGTTGTTTGGTTGGGCAAGGAGTCTGTTTTCAATAGGGGTAGGATATATAAGAATTTGTCTAATATCGTAAATGAGAACAGCCGAGGAGCTGGCATTTTTGTTCAGGGACTAAGTGATGGGGAGGGGCCTATTGTAGCAAACACATTGGTATATCAGAATCACGCGGGAAGAGGTGGGGGTGCTTATGTCCGTGGGAAGGGGCATATTGTTAATTGTACTTTTTTTAGAAATCGGGCGACTCATTACCAAGAAATAAACCCGGCGGACTCTGATACTTCTCCTGAGGATTCTGACCCCACAGGGTCTAATCTTTTGGGTGGAGGAAACAATCTCCTGGACGATGGGGATGGGCTTAATTTTGATTCCAGTGATTCTCGGGATGCTATTGTGGATGATGGTGGAGATGGTGTAGATATTGATGATCTTCTTGGAGACGGGGAGGAGGAGGACGAAGATAACGAACTACTTTTAGGAGCCGGAGGAGGACAGCAGGGAGATACAAGGCCGGAGCCGACCCGTGAAGTAGAAACAGAAGAGGAGACACAGGTATTTCCGCAGGGGGGAGGCTTAGTACTTGAGGTCTTGGGTCGGGATGCAGGTCAGGTAATCAATACTTTGGCGATATCTAATTTTACGGGTACTTCTGATCATTTGGATGATATCCATTATTTATCTCAGCGGGCTGATGTACGTTTTGTTATTTCCAATACCTTGATATCAGCTAGTGGGATCACGATTCCGCCTAGCCCTGGTTACAGGAAGGCAGAGATATCTCGTATTTTGGGGGGTATTAGTTCTTCTAGTTGTTTCAGATCTGAAGACGACAGAAGTCCTGATTATTTGAAAATCAAACCCGATTCACCTTCCGTAAATTCGGGAGACAACAAGATGCTTGAAGACGTTTTGGAATCAGTTGAGGCATTGAGGGGTGGGGTTCGCATTCAGGGCGGACAGGTGGATGTAGGGTCTTATGAGACAGATATTATTCCTACGGTACGTGAATACGATTCTTTTTTACCTGAGTCTGCACCTGTGGGTGAAATAATTAACATATTTGGTCGTGGATTTAGTTCTTTTGGGGACTATAATGTGGTCTTCTTTGAAAAAGATTTGAGGGTTTCCAAGATAGATCGTAGTGTGATTGGGACGGGAAAAAGTACGCACATACGGGTTAAAGTACCCGAGGGTGCACAAACGGGTAGGCTTCGGATTTTTATAAATGAAGGTAATTCGGATTCAGCCACTACATTGAAAGCATTTCGGGTCACAGAGGGGGCTCCCGAACCCATTGAACCCAACACACCCGAACCTAAGGAACCCGTCCAAAGACCCGTTCAGGAACCTATTGTTAAGAAAACGGATGAGACAATCTTGTCCCTTATCTCGGATAGAAGGCCGACCCTGATCCCCAATCCGTCCCCTTTTGAAACCCGTTTGGAAGGAGAGGGAATTTATCTTGTACAAGTTTATGATATCAGTGGACACCTTGTGTTGGAGAAGGAGGTTTTCTTAGGAAAAGATGTCTTGCCTCCACTCCCATATGGACTTTATTTCCTAAAACTTTCCCCAATCCAATCCCCGCACGCAACGGGGCATACTCTCCGCCTCCTGTCTACCTACACAGGATATTAAGTCCTGAAAGTTTTTCCAAAATTCTTCTTTTTCATCATCATCTTCTTATCTTTGTGAGATGGGAATGAGGGGTTGGAAATTTTTATTAATCGTTAAAACATAAAAAATAGTATGTCAGAACAAGTTTGGAAATATAAAGAAGGAATCAATGTATATGCTCTTCGTTGGCCGGGTTTCGGCGATGGCGATCCAGAACGCAGGGCTCAGGTATATAAGGGTCTTCGGGCAGAATTGAAAGAGGGTCGTGGCAGATTTGGATGGTGGCAGCCTCATCCAAATAAAACAAGTAGGTATTTAGATGGCATCAAGGAGGGTGATATTATAGTTTTTATTACCACGGATCCCTATGGTAAGTGCATTGCCGCCCAGGTCGAAGGGAAGCGGAGGGATGTAGATGTATCTGATGATAAGGATTATAAGGGAGTCCTGCATGAGTGAATTTATCAAAACTGCCTGGAAGTGAATACCCAAACGATATTATGGGATTTTGATAGAAGTGATTCCAGACTAACAGGAGGTGTCAAATCTGATTTGAGGCCCAAATATAGATATAAGAGATGCTACCGCCAGGAAGAGTTTCTGAAATGCATTCAGGATATTAGGGATGATGTCAAAATAGAAGGTGATCCTAAGCTACATCATCTCAGAACAGACCTTGACCTTAACCTTGGTTTTTCTCTGTATGAGATTGCCCAGAAGATACATCAAGAGTATCATGTACAGCAGTTGGAATATTTTCTTGCTGAGGTTTTAAAGAAAGTCCCTTATGTGGAGGATGTGAGGAACGTTGATGCGGGTGGGGCAAGCGGCCATGGTGCAGATCTGAAATTTGATATATGGAGTGATTTTGATGAGAAACCGAGGGTAGCCGTGGCACAGGTCAAATCTTATGAAGGTGATATGTGGCATACACAGGCAGTAGAAGATCTTAGAAAGGCTTTTAAGCACCATAAAGATGCCCAGCTGGGGATCATTTTCGGGACTGCCCGAAGCACACCCAAGCTCCAAGAGGCAGTGGATAAACTTCAAGAAGAGCTTGATGCTGAGGGGCTGAAAGAGTCTAATGCTGAGGGGAAAAAAGTCAAGGTTTTTGCGGGGGCTGATTTGGCTGCCTTTGTGCTGAAATACTACGGAGAGGAGATTCTGTGGGGATAGCCTTGGGCTATTCGGGTTTTGCGTTTTGGAAGTAGGGTTTTAGGGCTTGGCTTAGCATTTTAGGGGGTTGTGTAGGTTTCTTTCTTTTCTGATCCCAGAAGAAGAGTAGGCTTTCGGCTCGGCTGATCAAGTTTCCTGTATGGTCTGTGATTTCATACTTGAATAATAATCGTGCGGTGGGTTCTGCGGGTATTTTTGTATGGATATTTATCAAGTCATCGTAGGCGATGGGTCGGAGGTATTGGCAACTGAGTTCTCGCACGGGCATGGAGATACCTGTTTTTTCCAAATCTTTGTAGGAAACCCCTATATTTCGTAGGGCTTCTACCCGCGCTACTTCAAAATAGGTGGCATAGACTCCGTGATAGACATAACCCATCTGATCAGTTTCGGCATAACGTACCCTTAATGAAATGTTGTGTTGATACAAGCTTTATTTGATTTTATTATCTAAATAATCTGGCACGATTCAAAGATCGTTGATATGACTTTGCATGTTTCATGTGTTCTTTTAGAGATCGTGAAAAGACGTGAAATCCTGAGAAGTCATGTTTGGCACAAAAGTAAAGGTATTTGTGTTTCTCTGCAGAAAGGACAGCATCTAGGGTATAAGGTTCTGGGGAATTAATAGGTCCTGGCGGTAGCCCTGGGTTGCGATAGGTATTGTAGGGTGAGTCTATGTTTTTGTGACGATTAAGAACCCTCCGTATGCTAAAATCATCCCATGCATATACCAGAGTAGGGTCGGCACTCAGAAAAATACCCCTTGCAAGTCTATTGAGATATACGCCAGCGACTCGTGCCATTTCCTCTTGCTTAGTGGTTTCAGCCTGTACGATAGAAGCCAAGATACCGACTTCAATAGGAGTTAATCCCAAGCTATCTGCTTTTTTACGCCGCTTATTTGACCAAAATCGCTGATACTCATTATGCATTCTATCTAAAAAGGATTGGGTAGAGACATCCCAATAAAATTCGTATGTGTTGGGTATGAACATGAGTAGAAAATTTTCGGAGTTGAACCCATATTGTTTGGCTGTTTTGTCTGAACATAATTTTTGTTTTAAATCTTGTGGATTCAAAAGGAGAGAAGAGAAGAGGTTGGGCAATTCTTCTATTTTGCGAACGCGATTGAAGGTTAGCCTTATGGGGTTTTGCCAACCTCGGTGCAATTTTTTTAGTGTAGCAAGGTTGGAGGCATTTTTCTGAAGTTGATAATGCCCGACCAATATTCTCTTATCCCATCCCAGGATTCGTGCCAAGAAGGAGAAAGAAACGGGATCTCCTATATAGTTTTTTTCCTGGAGCCGTATCCTAATGGTGCGAAAATCATCCCGTGGATAGACGTAGAAAGAACTATCGGATTTTGCACCTACTAATATGTTGGGAGCATGCATGATTTGATATGCATAAAATCCAAAACTTGATAATACGATAGATAAGACAACGGAGGTCAATAAAATCTTATGTGTTCGCTGCCACCGTATTTTTTTGAGCATAATTAGTTGAAATATATTTATTCACAAACGATCTAAAAAAGTTATCTTGGTATCATCTTCGGGGTGAATTTACTATATATATGTCATATCCTCTACTTGATGTGTTTAAGGGTGTAAAGACCCCTGTCCGCCCTGTTTGGCTTATGCGTCAGGCAGGTAGGGTTTTACCGGAGTACAGGCGATTAAGGTCTAAGTATAAGGATTTTAAAACTTTACTCAAAACACCTGAACTTGCTGCAGAGATCAGTTTGCAACCTATTTCGCGTTGGGGTGTAGATGGGACCATTCTTTTTTCAGATATTTTGGTATTGGCAGAGGCAATGGGGAGCCCTTACGAGTTTTTAGAAGATCGGGGGCCTTATTTTCCCGAACCTATAACGAATCCTCAGGTATTTTCGAAGCTCCGAGAGGTAGATGTCGAGACGGATCTTTCGTATGTATTGGAAACCCTTCGTCTGCTTAGGATTTCTTCTCCCGTTCCCGTGATAGGTTTTTCGGCAGCACCCTGGACCCTTTTTGCATATATGACAGAGGGTATGGGTACGAAGACTTTTTCTCGGGCCCGATCTATCTTTTATTCACAACCCGATTTTAGCAAGAAGTTTCTAGATCTGTTGACAACAAATATCATTAGTTATTTGCGTGCCCAGATTGAGGCGGGGGCACAGGTTCTTCAAATTTTTGATAGTCTAGCTGGCTTTTTACCTCCTTCAATTTATAAGATGTATATTCTTCCTCACATTCATCTTATAGTTGAGAGTTTGGTTTCTTTTGGGGTTCCCCTGATTTTTTTCCCCAAAGGCCTATATTCACTTTGGGATGAGATGGGTTCTTTATCTGTGGGGGGTGTGGGGCTTGATTGGCAGGTTTCTCCTCAGGAGGTGATCCCGAAGCTTTCGGGCAAGGTTTTACAGGGAAATATGGACCCCGCTTTATTATATGGTTCGCAAGATCGGATACGAAAAGAGACCCATAATATGTTGGATTCGTTTTGTGGGGTTCCTCATATCGTCAATCTGGGGCATGGACTTTATCCTGATACGGACTGGACCCACGTTAGTTCTTTTGTAAAATCTGTTCGCGAGTATTCCTCTTGAGAATAACTTATTTGGTGAATACCCTTCAATGTGGTGGGGGAGCTGAGAAGGTGGCTGTTTCCTTGGCTATTTGTTTGAAGGTTCTTTTTCGGATAGACCTGAGGATAGTCTATATTTGGAATGAACCTGATTCCGATCAGGAAATAGGTTCATTTATAGACTCCAAGTATCTTCCCGCTCTTTTGGACAAACATGGGATTGAACATAAGTGGTTGGGAAAGCGTCCGAACAGCGGAAAACGAGGGATAATTACCGTTTTTAAAAATCTCAGAGACCATATTCGGGACTATAAACCTCATATAGTACATAGCCATTGTTTTCATCCTGATTTTTTTAATGCCTTGCTACCACATAAGGCTTTACGTGTCCGAACTCTTCATAATCAAATTTATGCTATGAAGGGGGAAAAGCTTTTAGAGTACGGAATTTTTGCTCATAGATTTAGGGCGAATGTGGCAGTGGCATCATCTCTTAAGGAGTTATGGGAAGGAAAGACTTTAGCACCTGCTTCTCGGATGTTTTTCATTTCTAATCCTATTGGTAGATGTTTTTTTGAAGAGGCTAGGCTTCGTCATTCTTGCCCTAGGGTTCCTCGTTTGGGATTGGTAGGACGTATGGTTAAACAGAAGGGACATATATATGCCTTGGAATTTTTGGAAAGACTCCATGAGCAAGGTGTACCCTCGCATCTTTATCTGGCAGGAGGAGGAAACTTAGAAAAATCTCTCAGGAATTATGTACGCGAACGGGGGATAAGGGGGGTTCACTTTTTGGGTCCCTTGTCTGAACAGGAGGTCTTTGAACTTTATCACAAGTTGGATATTCTATTGGTCCCTTCTCTATGGGAGGGATTTAATTTAACGGCTTATGAGGCTGCAGCGACGGGACTCCCTGTTCTGGGAACAGATGTTGTGGGTTTGAAGGATTTGCTTCAAGAAACAGATGGAAATTCTTTTCCACCCCAAGATATAGAAGCTATGTGTGAAGCTTTTTGGAACCTGTATAAGAACTCAAAGACTTATCAGACACAATCTCAAAAAGGAATTCAATATACCCAAAAATTGACGGAGAAAAACATAGCTCAGGACTATCATAGACTTTATCAAAATCTGTATTCATCTGTTAACCGAACTTAATCCACTCAAGAAGAATTAAAATGTTTGGACAAATAATTCCAAATCATCCCAAATTCTTCTAAATTCTCAGCCATAGGGTTCAGGAATATTGATTCCCATAGAAATTTAGATTTTTGGAAAGGATAAAAAAGACTTAATAGAATTTATGGAAGAAAAACCAAGAAAGGACTTTGAAGGAGTTTCCGGAAAAGGGCAGGTTGATGGGGATCAATTACCTTGTTTTGCTAAGAGGAATTATGTTTTTATGTTGTTGGGTGTTTGCTTAATAGGTTTGGGGTTTGGGATTATGTCCATGGAGACGGCAGCATATGGTCTTGGATTTTTGGGCCTTGTACTGGGTCCGGTGATAGTTCTTCTAGGCTTTTCCATCCAGTTTCTTGCTATTTTTTACAGATCCTGATTTTGGATTCCTTTATGAATTTGGAAGAAGAGGGTAGGGTTCTGAACCTTTATAAACCCGTAGGGTTTTCATCTTTTGAGATACTTAGACGTGTAAAAAAGAAATTGGGTTTTAAGAAGGTAGGTCATGCAGGCACCTTGGACCCTTTAGCCTCAGGGGTTTTACTCCTCTGCATAGGTAAGGCTACACGCCGAGTCCCCGAACTTCAATCGCTGAGAAAGGTATATAGAGGGAGATTTATTTTAGGAGAAGAAACCCCCTCTCATGATGCAGAGACACCCGTTCAAAAAACCTGCGATATCTCAGACTTATCCCCTGATTGTTTGAATCAAGTGAAGGAACATTTTTCGGGAGAACAACAGCAAATTCCACCTATGTATTCCGCAGTTAAGGTTAAGGGACGGAGGGCCTATGAATTGGCACGCAAAAATCAGCATGTGGAGTTAGCTCCTAAAAGGGTACATATATCGGATATCAAATTTTCTGCATCCCATTGGCCTGAGATAGACTTTGAACTATCATGCTCTAAGGGGACCTATATTCGTTCTTGGGTTCGTGATATCGGAAAATATTTGTGTGTGGGTGCCTATCTTCTAGGTCTTGAACGGATAGCTGTGGGACCCCATACGTTGGAAAAGTCATATCATCCTGATGATCTGAGTATGGATATGCTTGTGAATGGATGAGGGTATATGACCTTCCTGATCTCCCTTCCAATGGATTAGACTGTGTCTTAACTGTGGGAAATTATGATGGTTTGCATCGGGGTCATCAGCGGATCATTGATCGGGTAGTTTCCTTATCTAAGGACTTGGGTTCAAGTCCTGCTCTTTTCAGTTTTTCCTCACACCCGAAGCAGTATTTTCATCCCGAAGAACGTTTTTCTTATTTACTCCTTTTGAAGGAGCGGAGAAGTTGGTTAAAATATTATGGAATAGAAATTTTGATAGAGTGTACTTTTGACAAATATTGGGCCAATTTATCTGCTGGGGACTTTGTCAAATTTTTGATAAGACTCGGAGTTTCTCATCTTATTATGGGTCATGATCACAAATTTGGAAAAGATAGACAGGGAGATTTTACCTATCTTAAAGGTTTTGAGAAGCAAATACGTGTGGAACAACTTGAAGCAGAGACATATAAAGGCGAAATTATCAGTTCTCAGAGAATTAGGGACTGTCTCCGAGTAGGGAAGGTGGATGAGGTAGAAGAAAATTTAGGACGTCCCTATGAGCTGCATGGAAAGGTCGTCAAGGGCCAGCAACGTGGGCAGGAAATCGGATATCCCACGGCTAATTTGGAGGTTTCTACGGAAAAGTGTTTACCTGGAGATGGTATTTATGTGGTTGGGGTACGATGCCGCGGAAAAGATTATGAGGCCATGTTATATTCGGGAGAAAAACAGGTAGTTCATCGGGGTTCTAGGGGGATAGAGGTTCATCTTTTCAATTTTCGGGAAGATATATATGGGGAAGAATTGAAGATCTTTTTTTTTGGATACTTACGCGAGGACAGGAGTTTTGATTCTTGGACTGCCCTTCGGGATCAGCTTGATTTGGATAAGCAAGATGCTCTTGCTTTCTTTGAGAACCGTAGGAAGAGGAGTTTGTGAAAAACTTTTGATATTTGTGGGAGGGTTGGATTTGTTTTTAGGGCTATTTCAAAAAGAATAGGTTATTATTATGGGTGAAGAAAAGAAATTTACGGGGAAGGTTTTTCGTGATGCGGAGGGGGCTATTTTTGATATAGTTTCAGGTCAGACCCTACATTTAGGCGGGTTTGGACTTTGTGGGATACCTGAGAATTGTATTTCGGCATTGTTAAAGAAGGGGGTCAATAACCTGACCTGTGTTTCTAATAATGCTGGGGTTGATGATTTTGGTATTGGGTTATTGTTGGCAAAAAGACAGGTTAAGAAGATGATTGCTTCTTATGTGGGTGAGAATGCGGAATTTGAACGCCAAATGATATCTGGTGAATTGGAGGTGGATCTCGTACCTCAAGGTACGTTGGCAGAACGGATACGTGCTGCCGGGGCAGGTATTCCTGCTTTTTATACCAAGACGGGGGTGGGTACGGAATTGGCAAAATCTAAACCGACAGCCAGATTTGAGGGTGAGGAATATCTTTTGGAAAGAGCTTTGCCTGCGGATTTTAGCCTCGTTAAAGCTTGGAAAGGGGATGCTTTGGGAAATTTGATATATAGGGGAACGGCTAGAAATTTTAATCCTGTGATGGCTACGGCAGCTAAGATAACGATTGCAGAGGTAGAGATACTTGTACCCGTAGGTGATCTGGATCCAGAACATGTTCACACGCCGGGTATATATGTACAACGTATATTTGAAGGAAAGAATTATGAAAAGCGGATAGAACAACGGACCTTGAGTTCGGAATCCGATAAGAAATAATATGCTGTTTTAAGAGAGGTTGTTTATATACAGAAGAGCTTTATGAGATTGACCAAAGAGCAAATTGCACAAAGAATTGCACAAGAGGTGGTAGAGGGTATGTATATTAATTTGGGGATAGGCATCCCTACGTTGGTGGCAAATTATATTCCAGACGGCAAACATGTTGTTTTACAGTCTGAGAACGGTTTATTGGGTATGGGTTCTTTTCCCACGGAAGATCAGGTGGATGCGGATTACATCAATGCAGGGAAGCAGACGATTACTCTTGTGCCGGGGGCTTCTCTTTTCAGCTCGGCTGAGAGTTTTGCGATGATACGTGGTAGGCATGTGGATTTAACTATATTAGGCGCCATGGAGGTGTCACAGAATGGTGATATCGCAAATTGGAAAATACCTGATAAGAAGGTAAAGGGTATGGGGGGCGCTATGGATTTGGTGGCATCTTCTCGGGAAATCATTGTAGCTATGCAGCACGTGAATCGGGCAGGTGAGTCTAAACTATTAGAAGCTTGTAGTCTTCCACTTACCGGGATTAGATGTGTTAAAAAAGTGGTTACAGATATCGCTGTTTTAGAGGTAGATCAACAGGAGGAGGCTTTTATTTTGTTGGAAAAAGCACCCGGAATTTCTGTGGAAGAGATTGCTGGAGCAACCGAAGGAAAACTAATTCTAAAGGGTGATGTACCCGATATGGTCTTTGATGAGTAAAAAAAAGATTCGTGTAGATGTTGAGGTAGAAAATCCAAAGGAACTTCCTCAGAAGATAACCTGGGATGCAGATGATTCGAGAGAGGAGACCCTGGATACGCCTGTTCTTCATATGGCAGTTTGGGATCCCAATTCCAAGGAGACGCTCCTCTTAAACCTTTGGACCAAGCATATGACAATGTATGATATGAAATGTTTTCACATACAAATTTTACAGGGATTGGGTCAAAATATTTTGAGGTCTACGGGAGATGAATTTATGTCTGTGAAGATGGGTGAACTGAGTGAGGTACTTAAATCTTATCTTAATCGGATTTCAGAAGAAAAATCAGGGGGAGATGGTGTATAAAAATTAAGTTATTATGGGAAAAGAAGTATTTATTGTGTCCCTTGCTCGGACCCCTTTAGGGAGTTTTGGCGGACAATTTTCGGGTCTGACATCTACCGAATTAGGTTCTATTGCGATTCGGGGTGCGCTGGATAAGTTATCTTTTCCGCTGGATCAGATAGATGAGGTCTTTTTTGGAAATGTATTATCTGCTGGTCTGGGACAGGCCCCTGCTCGTCAAGCAAGTTTGGGTGCGGGCATAGGGCATGAAGTACCTTGTACGACGATTAATAAGGTTTGTGCTTCGGGGTTGAAAGCGATTATGTTGGGTGCCCAATCTATTGCAGGTGGGGAAAATCATGTTGTGATCGCTGGGGGGATGGAGAGCATGAGCAATGTTCCTTATTATTTACCCCAGGCACGATTTGGATATAAGTATGGTTCGGGGGAATTGATAGATGGCCTTTTTTATGATGGATTACGCGAGGCTTATCAACATTTTCCTATGGGTAATTGTGGTGAAAAGCTTGCCAAAGAGATGGGTATTACCCGAGAGGAGCAGGATGAATATGCTATTCAATCTTATCAACGTGCTGAGAAAGCGGTACAGGAAGGTTCTTTTAAGGGGGAGATTGTTTCGGTAGAGGTACCTCAACGCAAAGGAGAAAAGGTAGCTATAGAGGAAGATGAGGAGTACAAGAAGGTTTCTTTGGATAAGATACCAAAATTGCGTCCCGTTTTTGCTCAGGATGGAACGATCACAGCCGCAAATGCCTCCACACTTAGTGATGGCGCGGCTTGTGTTGTATTGTTAAGTGGGGAAAAGGTGAAGGAGTTGGGCCTGAAACCTTTAGCTCGGATTTTATCCTTTGCAGATGCCGCTCAAGAACCTACCGAGTTCACAACAGCACCTGCGGCAGCCCTACCTAAGGCACTTCTTCGTGCAGGGATTAGTCAAGATGAGATAGATTTATATGAAATCAATGAAGCCTTTTCTGTTGTCGCATTGGCTAATATGAGGATATTGGGTTTGGATCAGAATCGTGTGAATGTATTGGGAGGGGCTGTCGCTTTGGGACACCCTCTAGGGTGTTCGGGTGCCCGCATTCTTTGTACCCTTCACAGTGCCCTAGAAATTAGGAACTTAAGGAAAGGTGCCGCTGCGATCTGCAATGGGGGTGGAGGTGCTTCATGTTTGCTGATAGAGCGAATTTAGGTTCTGCGTTTTTTCCTTCTTCCCTTGGAATGGAACTTTGTGTACCTTTTCTTTTTGATAGAATTTCTTTTTTCTGTTTGAGGTTTAGCGGGTTGGTCTGCAAATTCAAATTCCACAATTCGTTGGGATAGGTCCGCCTGAACTACTTTCACCCTTTTAACATCTCCCAAGGAGAATCTACGTTTTGTACGTTGACCCTCTAAGGTAATTTCCTTCGGATCGTAGAGATAATTATCATCCTTTAAAGAGGATAGTGGGACCATTCCTTCACACAATAGGCTTGTAATTTCCACAAAAACACCCCATTCCTTAATGCCTGATACCATGGCTTTAAATTCTTCTCCTATGTGTTCTTTCATCCATTCTACCTGCTTGTATTTCACAGAGGTTCGCTCTATTTCGGTGGCAAGCTTTTCCTTTTCTGAACAGTGTATGCATGAAGTATTTACTAGACTTATTTCTTCTTGAGAAATGGTTTTTTGTGAAATCAATTTTTGGATCAGTCTATGCACCATCATATCAGGATATCTTCGTATGGGTGAAGTAAAATGGGTATAGTGAGAGAAACCCAGTCCAAAATGTCCTATTGACCTTGGAGAATATGTCGCCTTATCCATACTGCGTACGGCTAGCGTGTTAAGGATAGATGCCTCGGGATGGTTTTCGATCTCCCTCAAAAGTGAATTAAAGGCTTTGTGTAGAGGGGTATGTTCCTTGAATTGATGCCCGAACTTGTTGGCATATTTTTTAAGTATTTCTATTTTTTCCATGTCGGGTTTGCCATGGTTTCTATATACAAAGGTGGGGATTTGTTTTTTTTGCTGAGCCTGGAAAGCGGATTCGGCTATTCGCTTATTAGCCATAAGCATACACTCTTCTATCATAAAATGAGCCTCTTTTCTATCTTTTCGTAAAATACGCAGAGGTTTATAATTTGGACCCATTTCAAAAGCTACCTCGGGCAACTCAAAAGCAATAGCCCCTTCTTCAAATCTGCTTTGTTGCCAAATGGATGCTATCTTCCAAACCCCTTGAATGGCCTCCCGAACAGATCCTTCTTTTCCGTCTATGTACTCCTGTGCCTCTTCATAACTGAGTCTTTTTTGAGAATGAATAATGGTTTTGCCAATCCATTCGGAGAGAATACGTCCTTCTTTACTCACTTCAAAAATAATGGAAAAGCTGAGTCTATCTTTGTTTGGCATCAGGGAACATACCTGATTAGATAATTTTTCGGGCAACATGGGGAGGGTCCTATCTACCAAATAGATAGAGTTAGCTCTTCGTTGTGCCTCTTCTTCTATGGCCGTGCCAGGTTTTACGTAATGGGTTACATCCGCGATATGTATTCCTATTTCTATTTTGCCATCTTTTATTTTTCGGTACGAAAGGGCATCATCAAAATCTTTAGCATTTTCCGGATCCACTGTGAAGGTGAGGATTTTTCTCATATCCCTTCTAGCTGCGATCTCGTGTTCACGAATTTCTTCAGAAATGGTCTCAGACTCTTTTAGAACCTCTTTTGAAAAAGGATTATCTACCTCATAATCTATCAATATGGCTTCCATTTCCGCTTCATGCTGCCCCACCTTTCCGAGAACCCGTGTTATTTTACCCTGAGGACGTTCGCGGATACTTTTGGTAGACCATTTATCTATTCTTACCTGAACCTTATCCCCATCCCTAGCACCTCCAAATCCCGAATAGGGTACAAAGACATCCTCGTGAATTTTTCTATCAGTTATTTCCACAAAACCATGTGACTTTCCTGATAAAATAAACCGTCCTGTAAAGACGCTTTTACGCCGTTCAAGGATACTCAGGACCTGTCCTTTCATTCGGGACCTTTTTCCATGCCACCTAGTCCGGGTGGGTTTTAAAATCTGTATCTTAACCTTATCTCCATGCCAGGCGCCCCCGAGTTGTGGCGCATAAACTTCTACATCTTCTTCCAGTTCCTCGGAGATGATATATGCTTTTCGGGCTGAGACATGGTCTACCTTTCCCACGTGGTATCTTTCATTCATAATTCTAAAATGTTTTTTCTACAATATCTTTCTAAACGTATTTTTAACAATGCTTGATGCAGAAAGAATAGCTCCATCGGCTATCTTAACCTCCATCCTTATCGGCTCTTCTGATCTCCGAAATGATATCTTCCAACTTGCCCTGAACCCATTCATGTTTGTTGGGAAAGACCTCATGTATATGGTCCTCCACCTCTCTAAACCGAGGACTTGGATGTGCATCTTCAATCTTATATTCTCTATTGGGGTCCGATGTCTGGTATTGGTTAAGCCTAGCTATTGCATCTTTTGCGACCCCGACCTTATACTCACCAGGATATCTGGGATGACTAATGACATAGATAAATTTTTTCTCCCGATAATCTATACCTTGATCTGTTCGTTTAGGGAGTTTCTGTTGATATTTGATTTTTTCTTCCCAGAAGAGCATCCCAGCTTGTCCGTTTTCTTTTCCTTCTACTTCTTTGGTAAGTCTTCGCTTAACCAAATTATAGGCCGTGATGGAGACATCTATTCCAATCCATTTTCGATTCAATTTTTCGGCGGCCACACACGTGGTGGCACATCCACAGAAGGGATCCAAGATTAGATCTCCTTCTTTGGATGAGGCTTTGATAATTCGTTCTAATAGCTTCAAGGGTTTTTGTGTAGGGTATCCATTGTACTCCTTACCCTTGGCAGGTTTGATGTCATCCCAGAAATTAGATAGAGGAAGACCCTTATAATCCTTTAAAAAAGCTCTTCGTTCTATTTTTCCATCTCCTTTAATAACAATCTTTCCTTCCCGATACTCTTTTTCAAGGCTCTCCTTACTTAGATGCCACCCCGAAGGATGCAGGTTTCTAAATCCTTTCCATTCGTAGCACAAATTAGGACGACTGCTCATACTTGGTGAGTTGAAGAGAGGGATCAATCCGTATTTATTACCCTTTTCATCTATTTTGTTAAAATTCCTTTTTATGTGATTCTCATCAGGGAGTCCTTTGTTTTGAAAAACGATATCTTTTGTTCTAGAATAGAAGAGGATGTTGTCTGTGATATTCCCAAAGGTTTTTTTTGCAAGGCTGTGTGAGTGATATCTTCTCCAAGATATTTCATTCCTAAAATTTTTCTCTTCAAAAATACAATCCATGAGGAGCCTTAAATAATGACTCATGGTGGGATCGCAATGCAGATAGATAGACCCTGTATTTTTGAGGATCCTATGGCATTCCAATAGCCTAATGGCCATGTAGGCTAGGTAGCAGAAATCGTGACTATTTCTTCCGCCTATGTTTTGAACACCTTCAAGAAAAGCAAGTAATTTGGGTTCATCTTCTTCTATGGTTTTCAACCACTCATCTTTGACATCTTCTTTTCGGAAGATATCATCAAATTCGGCCCCTTCTGCATGTGATCCTATGGGTGCTGCAAAGGTTTTATTTTTATTGAAGGGTGGGTCTAGGTAGATCAGGTCTACGCAGGAGCTATTGATCCCTTGGAGGACTTCTAAGTTATCGTGACAGAAGATAGAGCGATTGGGAGTATTGGGAGTCATCCTAGGAAGTTTAGGTTCAGGAGATTTTTGAGATGTTTTAAAAGGGTATGCTCTACCTCTTTCAGCTTATATTTAATACCTGTTTCTTTTTCTATGGATGTAACGTCTTTGTCTGCAATACCACAGGGTACGATGCTTTCAAAGTGGGAAAGATGGGTACACACATTCAAAGCCAACCCGTGCATGCTAACCCATCGACTCATTCTTATACCTATGGCTGCGACTTTCTTGTCATTTATCCATACCCCGGTTAGCTTAGGAATCCTAGACCCTCTTAGGGAATAATCTGCTAGGGTTAATATGATGGCTTCTTCCAGGGTTCGTAAATATCTATGGATATCTTTAAAAAATTGTTCTAGATCTAATATGGGATAGACAACTAGTTGTCCAGGACCGTGATATGTTATATCTCCTCCTCGTGTGGTTTTATGAAAACTTATTCCTTTCTCAACCATTTCTTGTGTGGAGTACAGAAGGTGTTCTTTTTTTCCATTTCGTCCTAGGGTCACGACGGGTGGGTGTGTACAGGTTATGAGATAGTGTTGGGTGGGTTCAGGTTTTATGTATTTCTCGGATTCTTTTTTTCTTTTCCATTGTATAAGTTTTTCGAGTAGATTTTCTTGCTTTGAGAGAGCCTCTTCATAGTTAATTTCTCCCCACTGGAGAAGTCTTACCTGTTTAGGGGAATCAGACATCTATCTGATTGTATTAAGGGACATGTATATTTAGTATTTCCCAATCCTGACTCAGGGGTTCTAGACGAAGCTTTTTATGAGTGGCAGGGATCAAATGACAATCTCCTGCTTGAGATAGATATGTTTGTTTTTGTTCGTCCAGTATTTTTCCTTTTCCTCGTACAGATAGGTAAACTCGGAAGCTGTTTAGATTTTGTTCATTTGTGATCGTAGGTTTAGATATATCTAGGCGTTGAACGACAAAATAATCAGAAACTATGCGATTTTTACTCAGGTTTTCAACCTTTTGACCTTGTGTATCGTGAAAATCTAAAACGGACAAGGCTTGCTTTATGTGTAGTTGTCTATCTCTTCCAAAATCATATACACGGTAGGTAATGTCGGAACTTTCTTGTATTTCGGCCAGGAGAATACCCCTCCCTATTCCATGTATTCTACCCGCGGGTACAAAAAATGCATCACCTTTTTTAACCTGTATTTGTTTTAGGTATTGGAATATATCCTGTTCATTTTCTGATTTCAAAACCGTACCGAATTCTTTTTCTGAGGTTTTTTTATGGAAACCGGAAATGACCTGAGCTTTTTCCTTTGTCTCCAAAATATACCACATTTCAGTTTTTCCTCTTTGCCCATGTTTTTCCTCAACTTGTTGGTCCTTGGGATGTACCTGAATGGAAAGAGGTTTCTGTGCATGTATTATTTTAATTAACAATGGGAATCTGTGCTGATATGTTTGATAACATTTTTCACCCAGCAGATCAGCACCATATTCCTTGATAAGAAATCCGATTTCCTTTCCCTTGTATTTTCCCTCCGCAAGCCTTGAAGGATTGTCGGGTACATCTGAGAGAAGCCAAGCCTCTCCACAAGAAGACGGTATCAGAGATTTAGGAGAGGTTGAGAAAAAAGAGGCTATGCGATCACCTCCCCAGGGTTTGCTTAGAAAGATAGGCTCAAATTTCAGCAGCGGGATCACAGATTGCATAATCCGATCCACTCAGATAGATAATGGAAATTCATTACTAGATAAGGAAGATAAGAAAAACTGACCTATTATTTTCTTTATCGTCTTGAAATAAGAGATTCAAGGGTTTATACTATGATATCAATTCTATATCTTTGCTAGGATAAGTTTAGCTTAGGGATATATGGGAAAATTGCGAGTATTGGTTGCCATGAGTGGGGGGCTGGATAGTTCTTTATCGGCTATCTTGTTGAAGGAACAGGGGTATGAGGTAGTGGGTCTGACAATGAAGACTTGGGACTATTTGAGTACGGGACCTAAGAATGGGAAAGAAACAGGTTGTTGCAGTTTGGAAGCCATACATGAGGCACGTAGGATAGCTGTGGAGTGGGATTTCCCACACTATGTTTTAGATATTCGTCCTGAATTTGGGACAGAAGTGATTGATTATTTTACGGAGGCTTATCTCTCAGGTGAAACCCCTAATCCTTGTGTTATGTGCAACACCCATATTAAATGGAAGGCCCTATGGAAGCGCGCACAGGCACTCAATTGTAAGCAATTGGCAACAGGACATTATGCTCGTATTAGGAGGGAAGAACATAGATATGTTATTTCAAGGGCACATGATCGGAAAAAAGATCAGTCCTATGCACTTTGGGGTGTAAAGCAAGATTATTTGAAGCACACCCTTTTTCCAGTGGGTGGGTTTAGCAAGGATGAGGTTCGTAAAATGGCATCTTTAAGGGGTATGGATCGCTTGGTGGAAAAGGCAGAATCTTATGAAATATGCTTTATTCCAGATAATGATTATCGCCGATTTTTACGAGATCGGGTACCTGAAAAAGTGGAAAAGATCGGGGAAGGAGATTTTGTTCTGAGTGATGGGACCTATGTGGGTAAACACAAGGGTTATCCATTTTATACGATTGGTCAGCGGAGGGGATTGGATGTGGCATTGGGTTATCCCGTATATGTCTTAGAAATAGACCCTACTCATAATCGTGTTGTCTTGGGAAGGGCTACCGAACTTAGAAAAACATGCATGCGGGTGGGCGGATTAAATATGATTAAATACGATCAATTGCCGACCCGAAGGATGGAAGCCTTGACCCAAATTCGTTATAACCACAGAGGAGAAATATCCTGGATACATCAAAAGGATGACAAAATAGAAACAGTTTTTCATCATCCTGTAGAGGCTATTACACCAGGTCAGGCAGCTGTATTTTATGAAGGGGATGATGTATTAGGTGGGGGTTGGATAGAACGAGAGGTTGATTCATCTTCGTTATGAGCTTGTTATGGAAATGTTTTTTAATCTTATTTGCCACAAATTTGTGCGCACAGGATCCTTCTTTTTCAGATTCAGGAGATTTTCCATCTTCTCCAAAAAATAGGAAGGCTAGGTATGCGGCTATTCTTTCGGATAAAAAAGATCATCCTTTTGCCCTTTCGGAACCTGAAAAATTCTTATCTGCCCGGGCACTCAAAAGAAGGTCTAAGGAGGGGAAAGAGATAGAGGAACGAGATTTACCTGTCCATCCGGATTATTTAAGACAGATTAGCAGTTTAGAAGGGGTTGAGGTTTTTTTAACTTCTCGGTGGATGAATGCGATACTTTTTGAAGCGCAGGCAGATGTATCAGATTTAGTTGAGGAATTTTCTTTTGTACTCAGCGTAGAATATGTGGGGCCTACGGAGATTGAGAAAATTCCTCAGGAGCGTGTTGAAATATCCGAGTCTGATTATACCTTTCCATTGCGGGGTCCTAGTTTGAATTATTTACAGGAAAGTATGTTGGGATTGGCTGAAATGAAATCCTCGGGATATGTAGGTGAGGGGGTTTGGCTTGCTATTTTTGATTCAGGTTTTCCAGGGGTTGATAAGCTTTCGGCTTTCCGTCATATTTTTGATGAGGAGCGGATCTTGATGACTTATGATTTTGTGAATAGACAGGTAGATGTCTTTCATGGGTTGATAAATATTGGGGGGGGGCATGGCACGGAGGTTCTTTCTTGCATTGTGGCATCTCTTCCTCCTTATTATGTGGGTGGGAGTTATGGGGTTCATGTAGCTCTTTTCATCACGGCAAATGTAGTGGGTGAAGATCGGAAGAGCCTAC
>JAPOQI010000121.1 GCA_026710765.1 Cytophagales bacterium
AGAAGATACTTCCACGGCTGAAGTATTTTTATAAGCTCTTTTAATAATTTCTAATTCTTCTTCTTTACTGGGATAGTCCACAAAAATCTTCATCATAAATCTATCCACCTGTGCTTCAGGAAGAGGATAAGTTCCTTCCTGTTCCACCGGATTTTGGGTAGCCAGGACCAGGAAAGGAGACTCCAAAGGAAAACTGGTCTCGCCTATACTTACCTGCTTTTCTTGCATGGCTTCCAAAAGAGCAGACTGAACCTTAGCCGGTGAACGATTTATCTCATCTGCCAAAATAAGATGGGCAAAGACAGGTCCTTTTTTGACCTCAAAATCAGCATGCTTAGGATTATATATCATGGTCCCTATCAGGTCTGCGGGCAATAAATCGGGTGTGAACTGAATGCGTCTAAAAGACAGATCTAATATACGGGATAAGGTGCTGATACTCAGTGTTTTAGCCAGTCCAGGCATACCTTCTAGGAGGACATGTCCCTCGGTCAGGATTCCGATAAGGAGCCGAGAAACCATATAATCTTGACCCACCACAACTTTAGCCATCTCTTGACGAATCTGATTTAATTTGTCTCTTGATGCAGAGGAAGAGTTTTCTGTTTTCATTTAATGTTCAAATTGTCTAAACTAGCATGGTTTCATCTTTGGCGTCCCCCACCCTGGAAGGACAAAAAAGATCAAACAGATGAACAAATATAGGTAATAGACAAGTCAATTCTTAGCCGTGCAACACGAAAAAATGAAGCGGATAAATTTATATGTCTGATATCATAGAAATTGTCTTACCTCAGATGGGTGAGAGCGTCATGGAGGGGACTATCTTGAAATGGCTCAAGAAAGAGGGTGAGTCGGTACAGGCTGATGAAGCCCTCTTGGAGGTTGCCACCGATAAGGTAGATACTGAAATACCCTCTCCACAAACCGGAATTCTTCACAAAATACTTGTGGCAGAAGGTAAGGTGGCCCAAGTGGGAGCACCTATTGCCCAATTGCAAGGGTCTGCCGCAGCCTCTCCTGAGTCCGAACCTAAGTCCCAAATCTCAACTCCCAAGGAAAAAACCCCGGCACCTATCCACGATGTCTCCCAGGCACCTTCCACGGATCGCCGAAAACGATTTTTTTCTCCTTTGGTTAAAAAAATAGCTAAGGAGAAGGGTATATCCCGGCAGGAACTTGAATCACTGAGTGGTACGGGTGCACAAGGGCGAGTGACTAAAAAGGATTTATTAAAACATCTAGAGTTAAGGGGGTCTTCTTCTCCTGCATCTCGTAAAGGGGGTTTGCTTTCCCATTCGGAGACGGGCTTGTCTATACCCGGATCAGGGGATCGTATTGTAGAAATGGATAGGATGCGTCGCATCATTTCGGATAGAATGATCGCTTCCAAGCAAATATCTGCACACGTTAGCTCTTTTGTAGAAGTAGATGTGACAAATATGGTCTTGTGGAGAAATCAGCATAAACGTGCTTTCTATGAAAGAGAGCAAGAGGTTCTTAGCTTAACACCCTTATTTATTCAATCCTTAGTTAAGGCGATCAAGGACTTTCCACAGATTAATGTTTCAGTGGATGGATATAGGATTTTGGAAAAGAAGGATATTAACATAGGTGTGGCAGTAGCCCTTCCTTCAGGAAATCTTATTGTACCGGTTATTCCGAAGGCTGATAGTCTTAGCTTATATGGGTTGGTTAAGAAGTTGAATGATTTGGTTCGTCGGGCTCGGAAAAATGCCCTCAAACCTCAAGAGCTAGAAGGGGGAACCTATACGTTTTCTAATTTGGGTTCCTTTGGAAATCTGATGGGAACCCCCATCATTATGCAGCCTCAGGTTGCTATTTTGGCAGTTGGGGTGGTTCAAAAGAGACCCTCTGTGTTGGAGACCCCACAAGGCGATGCCATTGTGGTTCGTCAGAAGATGTTTTTATCCCACAGCTATGATCATCGCGTGATAGATGGATCCCTTGGAGGTGCTTTTGCTCGACGGGTAGGAGATTATATGGAAGATTTTGATCCTGAGACCAAGATCTAATTAGATATTTCTAGCAGAAACAGCTAAGTCCATCATAAGCCAGGGCTATTCTTTCTTCCAAAGCGGAAGAAACCCTCGCGTGCAGACCCATACGATGGCTTATATGTGTGAAGTAAGCTTGTTCTGCCCCAAGTTCATGGACCATCTCTGTGGCTTCTGCCAACGTGAAATGGGAGAGATGGGTTTTTTGTTGAAGGGCGTTCAAGACCAGAATCTTTGAACCCCTTATCTTATCTTTTTCTAAATCGGGAATATGATTGGCATCTGTGATATAACTTAGGTTGCCGATTCTATATCCAAAAACGGGCAATTTGTGATGCCAGACCTGTATGGGTTGAATACTGAGTTTTCCTATGTTGAAGGGGGTTCCTCTTAGGGGATGGAGTTCTATTTCGGGCATTCCAGGATATTTTGTTTGACCAAAGATGTAGGCATATTGTTCCTTGATATCTTTGACAGCAGGGCTTGGAACATATACGGGCATAGGTTTTTTTTGTTTGAAATTAAAACCTCTGAGTTCATCTAATCCAGCTGTGTGATCTTTATGTTGATGGGTCAATAGGATGGCGTCTATATTCTGTATTTTTTCTCTAAGGACCTGTTGTCTAAAATCGGGTCCTGCATCTATGATCAGATGTGTGTCCTCAGCTTCCACATACAAGGCACTCCGAAGACGTTTATCTTTGGAATCAGAAGATGTACAAACCGTACAGGTACAAGGAACAGCCGGAACTCCTTGGGAAGACCCCGTGCCTAGAAATACGAACTTCAAGTCCCGTTGGAATTCTTAATCTCTGGACAGAGGGAGGAAAGAAAATCCTGAAGAATCTCTATTTGACTACTTAGGGACAAAAAACGACTCAACAACAAAACCTTCTGATTCTTTAAAACACAAAATCCGGATTCAAAATTTCCTCTTTCGTAGCGAATCAAAAAACCCTGCTCCTTCAATTTTCCTTCTATTTTTTTCAGATAAGTTCGGGTATGTCTCAACATCATATATTAGGACTTGAGGGAGACAAGTGACAAAATTCTCCTCAAAAGATCCCCATAATCTACAGGCTTGATTACAACATCATTAATACCCTGGGCAAGGTATTCCTCTTGCGTATAACCCATCACATTCCCTGTAAAGGCGATAATAGGAATATTTCGTTTCTTCTCATCCTTCAAAGCACGGATGGATTGGGTACATTCCAACCCCCCCATGACAGGCATGTGCATATCCATTAAGATGATGTCAAAATCCTGAGACCCAAGAACCTCAAGAACCTCCGTACCATCCTTGACCGCATCTACCACAAAACCTTGTGCCTCTAAAATATTACGGGTGAGATTTTTCACCACATTGCTATCCTCTACCAAAAGAATTCGTTTCATGTCTTAAAGCATATCATATTACAGACCCTCCCGAATCCCTATTGCATAGGATTCTAATACAAGAAGGATAAGCAATTTAGGTATTTTCATTCAAAAAAACTTTTATATTAGATTTTAATATCTATATTTC
>JAPOQI010000145.1 GCA_026710765.1 Cytophagales bacterium
CATACCCGATAAGAAAACAGGGGAATTGTCCTTGTATTTGGGGGACGTAGAATTACTATGCAATCTTATTCGGGCGGTGCATGTGCAACGAGTAGAGACGCATCTTACTAAAACACTTATGGATGCGATAGATCAATCAGTAGGAAAATTATCAGAGGATCAGAAAGAATACATTATGCATTCTTCTTACCAAGCATCAGAAGAAGAAAAGGCGAAAACAAAGACAGATGACGCTGCCCGTATCGGTATGCTTATCCTTGCGAACGCATATATGTTCTATGAATTGATTAGAGATAACCGGAAACGGTTTGAAGATAAAGATCACCAAAAGATTATCCAAAATCTACCTTCGCTTGCTGAATTAATGGATAACCCGAACCCGCAAGGGGAGACAATTAAAGCTTGGAACGAAGTATTACGAATTGATTACAAAGCAATCTTTGAACAAGCACGGGGCTTGCTAAAGAAAATCCCTTCAGATAATATTAATGCCCCCTTGTATATCCTCATGGATAAGGCACAGACAATCAAAGGACAATTGAAAAGTACTCAGAATGATCTCTCTGGGAGGATCTACCATACGATATTAGAGACAGCCCAGAATGAGGGGACATTTTACACTACACCCCCAGCAGCTCGCATCTTGGCAGAGTTGGCGTTGCCTAAGGATTTTATAGATTGGAGCGACTTGAATGCCATTGCGAAGCTGAAAATCATAGACCCCGCCTGTGGTACGGGAACGCTCCTGGCGGCATGTAAGCAGGTTTGTGTGGATAGATATAGGGACGCATGCATAGAGAGAGGAATCCCCGAAGACGCAGGGGCAATAGATACCCTACGGTTGTTTCTGATATCAGATGTATTGCATGGCTTAGATATCAATCTCTCTGCTGCCCATTTGACCGCATCTATGTTAGCCTCAGCGGATCCACACATCGCTTTCAATAAGATGAATATTCATCGTGCTAAGATTGGACGGAGCGGTGGAAAGGTTTTTATAGGATCCCCCTCTCTTTTGGACTTAGGTCAAGTGGCACTTTACGACCCAACGTACAGTACCCAGCAAGTAGAGGCTACGAAAGAAGAAGATGTGGATTATAGAAATAAGATGGATCTCATTATTATGAATCCCCCCTTCACCCGAGATAGCTTGCGTCACGATCAATTCCTCGAGAAAGAAGAAAAATATATTAAGGAAGAAGAAAAAAAATGGATGAAGGTGCATGCTAATGGCTATAAGCTGAGTTCATCAGAATCCGCACAATTTTTTCACCCCCTTTCTCATGGCATCGCTAAGAAAAAAGGAGCTAGACTAGCCATCATCCTACCTTTCACTGCTTTGATAAACTCAGCTGGACTAGCTACTCGGAAGTATTTGGCAGATCATTGGCATATAGAACAGGTGATTACTTCCCATGATCCCAAACGGATATTTTTCAGTTTTGAAACAAAGATAAACGAGTGTTTGGTTATTGCACGAAGGAAGCGAGATGGAGAAGATACACCCCCTACCCAATTCATTAATTTGCTAATTAATCCTGAAAACGAATGGGATGCCATTCGTTTTTTATCTGAATTGGAAGAAGGGAATGTGGGGAATTGGGGTCAAAAAACGTCAATTTCTAATAAACTCATAGAAAAAGGAGAATGGACTCCCTCAGCATTCTACTCTTCTGAACTCTCAAGGTGCTTGCTTGATCTTCCAAAAAATGCCTCCGCTATAGTCCGTCTCAAAGAGATAGCAGAAATACGAGGTACATTTGCTATTCGTAGAGATAAAATAAGAGGTTACGGACTTGATCACGTTGCAATGCCTCAAAGAAGACGAGCAATCAAGGATCATAATAGTTCCACAGAGACAATGTTGGGAGATCCTGATACTTTTTTAGAACTAATTGAAGGGAAGCAGGAAAGAGGGAAAGCGTATTTTGAAAGGATGTCCTCAACTCTTTTTGTTTGCCATAAATGGCGTCCCAACACACAGCCCATTACTTCAATAAGAATGGAAGATCCTGTGATGGCAGGGAAATGGGTCCCAATACATGTGTTAGATATTCAGCATCGGGAGGAGATAGAACGGGCATTGTGTGCTTGGTTCAATTCCACCCTAGGTGCTTTGGGGTTGATCTCTATTGGAGCAAGTAAAATGTACTATATGACTCTATCTCAAGATCTTGTTAGCGGCCTTTTCGTCCCAGATGTCCGAGCCTCCTCCATACGGGAACCCCTGGCAGCCGTGCAAAAGGCATATGAGAAGTCACCTCTTAAGGTACTCAAGGATGCAAAAACAGATGAGGTCCGAAAGGCATTAGACG
>JAPOQI010000090.1 GCA_026710765.1 Cytophagales bacterium
ATCGGGTTCTGAACCCACTGGATCCGAAGCCAAGGGATCGGGTTCTGAACCCACTGGATCCGAAGCCAAGGGATCGGGGTCTGAACCGCCTGCATCCGAAGCCAAGGAATCGAAGTCTGAACCGCCTGCGTCTGAATCTAATCCGAAAGGGGATACAGACACTTCTTCTGATTAGGGTTTTTTGTTGGGACTATATACAATAAGGAGTTAATGGCATGAAACGATCCCCCGATTTCAACCAAATGGGGTTGGCTATCGCGAGACCAGACTCAAGAAAAGGAATTGTCAAAGGCAATGGCTACAGGTTTTATAATCGCTCTTGCCTGAAAATGCTTGAATGTGCTGATGAATCCATTGCCCTCACTGTTACCTCACCTCCATATTGGAATGCTATAGACTATGATATTCACACCGAAGAAGGATTTGATGTTTCCCACAGGCAACGCAAATACAGCTCCTTTGGGGGTACCTTCGATGAATATCTAACCAATATCCACAAAGCGTTCAATGAGGTTCACAGAACCACAATTAAAGGGGGATTCTGTGCTATTGTGGTTGGAACTATTCTGCATAAGGGAAAGCACTATCCCGCTCCAATGATGATTACCAACCAGATGCTCAACATTGGTTGGGAGTTTCACCAAGACATTATTTGGAATAAGGTAACAGGAGGGGTAAAGCGAGCAGGGAGTTTCATTCAACATCCGAGGTCAGGCTATTATTATCCCAATATAATGACTGAATATATCCTTATATTCCGTAAGGCAGGTGAGCCGCGCAGGGATACGAAACAGGCACTTGACATTGACGATCTGTTCAAGCGTGATATAGCCAATAACATCTGGCACATAGCACCTATCCCGCCGAAGCAAATAGATCATCCATGTCCTTTCCCCGAAGAAATCGCCCGTCGTCTCATTCTGCTCTACTCCCAAGAGGGAGATGAAATCCTTGACAACTTTTTAGGAAGTGGTCAAACGGCTATCGCTGCCCTGAAACAGAACCGACAATGTGTTGGTTATGATGTAGAGATAGCCTACTTAGAATTAGCAGCAAATCTGATCGACAAAGGCGGTCATAAGCGGAGTCATAATCTTATTCCCCGTGTTGAAAAAATAAAGGTGGCGTATGAGACTACCCAGTTACACTGCGGAACGCAGAGTATTTGACAGACTGAAATCTGGTTGTTCAGACCAAGCGAAGCTTGAATATGAACTCGCTTTTAATACTCTCATAGAACGCTACAATACTACAATCTATGAAAATCGTTTTATCACGGGTGGTGCAGTAGAGGTGTTCACCTACGCTCTATTATGCTCTGTCGGAATAGATTGCACCCTATGTGCCGACCAATCGAAGGCAGGAGACATCTTACTGCCTAACGACAAGAAACTACTATCACTTAAAGGGACTTTTACGGGTGGCGCTTCGGATGTCAAACTTATAAACCAACTCGGTGAAGGTAATCGATCATGGGTAACTGCTACGTTTTTCATCATCTCTGAAGTTGGAATCGTTTATGGAGATCCAAGTATGGTTGATGATGAATACATCCGCCCTGTTGCAGATGGACTGACATTGAAACGCAAGGCGGTTGTAGAATTGATTGACGACCCTTCTAACATCTTCCCTATGAAGCTCTGCCGTAAGCCTCCCACTGAGATGACAGACCGTAGCCATAAAGCCAGTACCGCCGTTGCCAAACAAATCATGTTGGAGATGAAAACATACCGACTACTCAACGCTTTCAATCCTTAGCATGCACAACATTGTATATGGTTCCCTTTATTTATGTTAAATATTCCCAACCGTTCCATTTTCTGCCATGACAACATGGAGGTCTTGGAGGGGATTAATAATTCCTGCATAGACCTGATTTATTTGGACCCGCCTTTCAATAAGAAAAAGACCTTCACGGCACCCATCGGGTCCCATGCAGAGGGAGCCGCTTTTGAGGATATCTTTCGGGAAAAGGACGTGAAGGATGAGTGGTTGAAGAAGATAAGGGAAGACCATCCTGATTTGCATCTATTCCTTGAGGGGGTACGGGCCTTAGAAGGGAAAAGAAGTTATAATTTCTGCTATCTGGCATACATGGCCATCAGGTTATTGGAGATGCACAGAATACTCAAAGATACGGGGTCTATCTACCTACATTCCGACCCCACGATGAGCCATTATTTGAAGATTCTCATGGATATCATATTTGGGGAGCAGCATTTCATAAATGAGGTTGTTTGGACGTACACGGGTGGGAAGGATAGAAAAAAAGGATTTCAGCGGAAGCACGATATTATTTTGTTCTATGCCAAGACAGCAGAATACGTGTTTAACCCAATCTATACGCCATTTGCAGAGTCTACCCTAAAACGTTTCAATCAGCAAGATGGCAAGGGTAGATACAAGGTTAACAGATTATCCGATGGCCGTTTGACCAAAACCTACATGAAAGAAGAAGGAAAACTTGCGACCGATTATATTCATATTAATATACTTGCAAAAAATCATGCCGAATCTACAGGCTATCCCACACAGAAACCCCTGAAATTATTGGAACGAATTATCAAGGCCTCCTCTAATGAGGGCGATCTAGTCCTGGACCCCTTTTGTGGATGTGCCACCACCTGTGTGGCCGCGGAGAAATTAGAACGAAAATGGATCGGCATAGATCTCAGCACAAAGGCACATGATCTTGTCAAACAGCGATTCGCCAAAGAAGTAGAAGGCAAAGAAAATGGACAAGCCGGGGCCCTCTTTTGGGAAGACAAAATTAATTATCAGACAGATCCACCCCAACGAACTGATCAAGGTGTGGATCATCGGGAGAAAAAACATATTTATGTGATCAGTCATCCCAAATATCCTGGGGAGTATAAGGTGGGTATTGCGAAGGATCTCAAGGCAAAGCTCTCAGCTTACCAAAGGACCGACCCGGATAGAGCCTACAAATATGAATATACGCATCTAAGTCCCAATTTCAGGGAGGTGGAGAAGCATATTCATGCACAGTTTCCCAATAAGCACGAATGGGTTCAGGGAAAATTAGAAGATATTATTGATGAGATCAAGCGAGCGGATCGGGATGATTTTTAATCATTAAGCAAGGGATCAACCCTTGGGCAGAATAGATATTGGTAAAGTATATTTATATTAGCCTTTCTATTGTATCTTCTTTTCTATGAGACATCAACTCATAACATATTTAGGTAGGTTCAGGCGCTATGTACAGGTTCGGCTCATCTTAGCCAAATGGAGATGGGCAGGGGAGGCCTATCGTTTTCTATATGCAGGATTCTTTTTTGGATTTTTATGTCTCCTAATAGGGGTAGCCGGACTCTTTTTGAGTTTGGGGTTGGCGTTCGGGCTGAATAGTTGGTGGGGTTCTCCATATTGGGGATATATATGTGTGGGACTTCTGCATATATTGGGCGTCCTATTTTGTTATGCTTTATTTCGCTCCCAACGTTTCTATTTATATTTGAAAGAGAAATTCCTAGACCACGTATTCCCAGATGAAGAACCCGAAATAGAAAATACCCATGGCACGGATCAAGAATAAATATGATTTGCTGAAGGCAGAAGAAGAGCGTCTTCGGGCCGGCCTATGGGGGGGGAGAGGAACAAAGCATCGTCGGGGGCTTGTTGTTTTGACGAGTGGGCTCCTTCTCTTTTCAGGACTTTATGGTCTTTTTCTTTTGAAAAAGAATATATCCAAGTATTCTCTTTCCAAGACGGTTTTAAAGGGTTGGAAAAGGTCCCTTCTAAAATATGTGTTGCCTGCCCTGATTTCGTTCTTCTGGAAAAGACTAGGTGCCACCCCACCCCAAGCAGAACAAGCAGAAGATTAATGCAAAGGTCCTCCAGGGCATGATAGATATTCGGGATATCCTCAAGCACACAGAAGAGTTTATTCAAGCTTGGTCACAAAGGGGTTTGGATGAAGGCTATATTCGGAAGGAGGTACAAACTTGCCTGGATACACACGAACATATCAAGTCGCTCAAAGCACAGGTAGAAGAAGAAAATCGGAAAAAAAAACAGATAGCCCGAGAATCTATCAAGGGGGGAGACCAGGATTGGCAAGAGGCCCGAAGCCTCCGTTCCGATGTCCGTCTTCGCAAGAATGAAATAGAAGAAGGAGAAAAAAAACTCAGAGAGAGCCTACTCCGTTTGCCCAATCTACCCCTACCTGAGGTGCCCTTGGGTAGGGATCAAAGTCAAAATAGGGAATGCCATCGGGTGCGGGACGAAGCTTGTTATGTGGATGAGAAAAAGCAACCTCATTGGGATCTGGCAAAATCTTGGGGGTGGATAGATTTAGAAGCGGGCTCTCGGCTGACGGGTTCAGGCTTTCCTGTTTTTAGAGGAGAAGGGGTACGTTGGATTAGAGCCTTGATAAATTTCTTCCTGAACCAGGCAAGCCAGGCAGGATATGAAGAGGTTCTTCCACCCATATTGATCAATGCTACCTCAGCTGAAGGGACGGGACAGCTCCCCGATAAGGATAAGCAGATGTATCTTTTGCCTGAAGAAGGCTATTATTTGCTACCCACCTCAGAGGTAGCCCTGATGAATCTATATCGGGGGAGTATCCTTGATAAGAAGGATTTTCCTTTAAAACTGGTCGCACATACACCTTGTTTTAGAAGGGAAGCAGGTTCTTGGGGCAAACAGGTAAGGGGTTTAAATCGGCTTCATCAATTTGACAAGGTAGAGATTGTACAGATCTCTTTGCCCGAGCATTCTATGGAGGCCTTGGACAGCATGTGTCGGCATGTGGAGGAGCTTTTGGATGGCTTGGAGCTTCCGTACAGAAAAATCTTATTGTGCAGTGGGGACATGGGTTTTTCCGCCGCGATCACCTATGATTATGAGGTTTTTTCTCAAGCACAGGGGCGATGGTTGGAGGTTTCTTCGGTTTCTAATTGTGGAGATTTTCAAAGCCGACGCCTGCTGCTCCGATATAAGGAGGATAAGAAAAATCTTTTTCCACATTCTTTGAATGGCTCCGCCTTGGCACTTCCTCGTATTATAGCCTGTCTGATGGAAAATTATCAAGATTCGGATGGGACAGGCATATGCCTCCCTGAGGGGGTTCGGAAGAGGCTCTGTTTATGAGAACAGGGAACACCATGTTAGCGAAAAAGATTGACAGGAAGGGATAGGGATAGTTTTCGCACGCTACGCAAATTATTGGGTTTTATCAAACCCTATTCTTCCCTTTTTTACCTAGTCGTAGGCCTCAGTCTGGTTTTATCTGTACTAGCCCCCCTACGCCCCTATTTGATTCGCATGAGCATAGATCGGGACCTAGCTGCAAGGGATACGGAAGGCTTGTGGGAGATGCTACTCCTGCTCCTGGGGCTCCTCTTAATCCACGCCTGCATACAATTCTGCCAACTTTACCTCTCAGGGATCTTAGGACAAAACGTCATTAGAAATGTGCGGATGAAGGTCTTTCGGCATCTCCAACGCATGAAGCTCCGAGTCTTTGATAAGACACCCGTCGGTCAGCTTATGACCCGATGTGTTTCCGATGTGGAAACGCTCTCAGATATCTTTACGGAAGGCTTGGCATCCATCGCGGGTGATAGCCTGCAATTGATTTCCATCACCGTGCTTATGTTCATTGTGGACTGGCGATTGGCCTTGGTGAGTTTGAGTTCTTTGCCCTTACTTCTAATCAGCACTTATATTTTCAAGGAAAAGATAAAGGTTTCTTTTCGTCAGGTTCGGCAGGCGGTGGGCCAATTGAATGCCTTCGTACAGGAGCACATTACAGGAATGTCCATCATTCAACTCTTCAACCATGGTGCTTCCGAATACGAAAAGTTTAAGAAGATCAACAAGGTTCATCGTCAGGCACACATGCGGTCGGTCCTGTACTACTCCATTTATTATCCCGTCACCGAAATTGCTCAGGCCATGGCGATTGGTTTAATCATCTGGTATGGCGCTCGGGGTGTGATTGCGGATCGGCTCAGCATAGGTCTTTTGATTTCCTTCATCATGTACATCATCATGCTTTATCGCCCCATCCGCATGATTGCAGACAAATTTAACACGGTTCAAATGGGGATTGCGGGGGCACAACGGATTTTTCAGCTCATGGATGACAAAACCGTATTGGATGATTCGGGGCATCGTGCGCCTCATCAGGTCAAAGGTCATATTGTCTTTGAGGATGTTTGGGTCTCCTACGGAAAAGAACAGGTCTTGAAAGGGATTTCTTTTGAAATCCTACCCGGGCAAAAAATAGGATTGGTCGGTCATACGGGATCTGGAAAAACAACCCTAGTACAAAGCCTGACCAGATTCTATGACATAGAACAAGGGACAATCTATTTAGATGGAATCTCTATACAAGAATTTGAACCCAGCTCCCTAAGGCAAAAAATAGGACTAGTCCTGCAAGACCCCTTTCTCTTTTCGGATAGCATCCGAAACAACATCACCCTATATCAACCCTTCCCTGAAGAGAACCTACGGCGTCTGGCAGAGGAGGTAGGTGCATGGAAATTCATAAAGGCATGTCCCAACGGATGGGATTTTCAGGTCATGGAAAGAGGAGGGCTCCTCTCAGCGGGGCAACGTCAGCTCATCAGCCTGATGAGGGTTATGCTGACCCAACCCCCCATTCTGGTCTTGGACGAAGCTACCTCTTCCATAGATAGCCATACAGAACAAACCATTCAACAAGCCCTCAATACGATTCAACAAGGACGAACTTGTCTAATCATCGCCCATAGACTCTCTACGCTCCGAAAAGTAGATAAGATCATTGTGCTAAATGAGGGGCAAGTTGCCGAAATCGGAACCCATCCTGAACTGCTCAAAAAAGGAGGGCTCTATGCCCAATTCCACAAAGCCAGCCAATCTACCTAATCTCAAATCTGCGCTCCCGTCTTTCTCAATCCGCAGCACTAGGCGCCTGGACAGAAGGAGGGCTCTATGCCCAATTCCACAAAGCCAGTCTACCTAATTCCAAATCCGCGCTCCCGTCTTTCTCAATCCGCAACGCTCGTCGCCTGGACAGAAGGAGGGCTCTATGCCCAATTCCACAAAGCCAGTCTACCTAATCCCAAATCCGCGCTCCCGTCTTCCTCAATCCGCAGCGCTAGGTGCCTGGACAGAACGAATTTCTACTTCGGTTCTTCGGTTCAATCTTCTCAACTCGCTAGGGTCCTTTGCTTTGGATGAGATCGCCTTCTGATAGGGTTTGTTTTGTGCGTAGCCTGCCCATGTCATCCGTTGTGAATCTATTCCCATCTGAAGCAGAACGGCATGGGCAGCGCTTGCCCTTTTTTCGGATAAGAGCTGATTGAAGGCGGAAGACCCTGTATTGTCGGTATGCCCCGATATATTCAGACGCGCCTGGGGATGGTCTTGGAGAAAGGCACCTAGCCTTTCTAATTTTCCTTTATCCACCTGAGTTAATAGATATCCATTTGTGGGAAAGAAAATGATCTCAGGGGGGGGAATAGGAATTAAATTTATATCCTCTGTGCGATCCTTATCTAATCTTATCTGTTTTTGATAGAGAAGAAATCCAGCTTCTTGAATCTGTACCCGATAGGGGCTTCCACCCAATAAGACGGATAGATATTTCCCTGAGGCATCCGAAGTGAAAAGATACTCACTCGGATCCGATTTGAGCCCTTGAAAACTCAATCGGACAGCCAAAGGTTCTTGACTCAGTGCATTCCGAACCCGTCCTTGAATTAAGAACGTAGCCCGTCTGACCCGAATCTGAACAGGGAGGTCCACATGATAAATGCGGCTCTCAAACTCAGTTGTTCTTTTTCCCTCCTGGGTATAGTACCCTTTGATTCCATGGATATCTACAACCAGAGAAAGTTCATCCTGATATGTATTTAGGGGTGCGCCTAGGTTTCGGGGTTTTCCCCATGCACCCGAGGGGTCCTTTTCAGATAAGAAGAGATCAAAGCCCCCCATGCCGAGATGCCCCTCGGAGGAGAAATACAAAGACTCCCCATTGGAATGAATGAAGGGAGAGACCTCATCCTCGGGCGTATTCAGCCTGGGGCCCAAATTCTGGGGTGTGGACCATCCTTTTTTTGTCCTTCGGGAGGTCCAAATATCTCGTTTTCCTTGGCCCCCAGGTCTATCGGAGACAAAATACAAATTCCGTCCATCTGCTGAAAGACTGGGTTGCGAATCCCAGGCGGAGCTGTTAATCGTCTTTCCCATATTCACAGGAAATTGCCAGACCCCACGGTCTTTCCTACTCAGATAGAGATCACAGCTCCCAAAGCTATCGGATCGCTGACAGGCCGAGAGGATTAAAAAATCTCCCGTCGGGGAGATCACACAAGAGCCTTCATTCTTGGAAGTATTCACTTTACCGGGTAAAGGAATAGGCATTGACCAGCTCCCTTCCTCCTTATAGGATATCAAAATATCTTCATCCGCATGGGCAGCCTTATTTTTTCGTCCCGTAAACAAAAGGGTCTTCCCATCTAGGGTGAGGCTGGGAAAATAATTCAAGGCATAGGGTCCCTTGGGGATCGGAAGAGGACGAGGTTCTATAAGGAGAGCCTTTTGAAGAGAGGCTTGTGAAAAACGAATCCGAGAAATCTCCTTTCTCACCCCGACCGCCTCCGACTCGTCCAGGTTCTCATGTTCCAAATAATTCTCAAACATGGGGAGGGCCTCCTGATATTTTCCTTGTTGCAAATAGGCCTTGCCTAGCTTATAATAGGTTCTGCGATTTTTCACATGGGTAGAATCTACCTTGAAGGCTTGAAGCAAATAACTAAGTTCTTTTTCAGGATCTAGAAGCAGTTCATATACAGAGGATAGGGCCAGATAGGCCTCTATGAAATTCTTGTCCCTGCGGATGGCATTTTCCAGAGCCAAGATGGCATCATCAAAATGTCGGGCTTTTAGATTTTCCATCCCCTGCTGATAAAATCGCAAGGCTCTTGCTGAAGAACTGGGAGGCTCTTGTGCATCTAATTCCAAAAGAACCGAGCCCCACAGAATAATAAATAAGGAAGGCCAACCCCCTAAAAACATAAACAAGGTTTTATTCATGGCAAGCCCACATAATTATGTGTTTGCAAGGAGAGATGCCATTCGGGATGCATACTCATGTAGTCCAGGAGCGAAGGCAATATTTGCTTCTGCCGAGACCACTCGGGTTGCAAATAATAATGACAATCCGATGGGAGATCGGGCAGAAATTGCTCCATCCACAAGAGGTCAGAAGGGTGATAAATAACCACCTTATACTCATTAGCCTTTCGGAGACTTGATCTATGGGGCGGACGGAATTTCTTGGGCGACACACAAAGCCAATCCCATGTCCCTGTGGGAGGATAGGCCCCTGAGGTCTCTATGTGTATCCTATAATGCGACTCTTGAAGGAGGCGACTCAGTGGATTTATATCATACATAAAGGGCTCGCCACCTGTCAATATGAGTTCCGTGATTCGGGTTCCTTGAAGGTCTTTCTGGGTTTGTACAAGGATCTCTTCCGCAGATTTAACGGGATGCCGAGCCGAATCCCAAGAATCCTTGACATCGCACCACACACAGCCTACATCGCAGCCTGCCAAGCGGATAAAATACGCCCTCGTTCCTTGAAAATGACCCTCCCCCTGAAAGCTAAGGAACTGCTCCATGATGGGAAAAAGAGACTTAGGCATCCGAAGAATTAGTTTTATAAACTCCTTGCTCGGCAGCTTGAAGTGTATTTTGCAAAAGGGCAGCTCGGGTCATGGGGCCCACGCCCCCAGGGACGGGGGTGATATAGGACGCCTTGGATTGAAGGGACTCAAAGTCTGCATCTCCCCTGAGCACATAGCCCGAAGGACGGCTCTTATCCGATACCCTTACAATTCCCACATCCACCACGACAACCCCTTCTTTTACCATGTCCCCTGTAATCAGACCCGGCTTGCCCACGGCTGTCACAATTATATCTGCCGTTTGGGTATGCCGGCCTAGGTTTCGGGTATATCTATGTGTGAGTGTCACGGTCGCATCACCTGGATTGTCTCCCCTGGACAGCAAGATACTCATGGCTAACCCTACAAGATGGCTTCGGCCCACGACCACCACATGCTGTCCTTTTGTTTCGATCTGATAGGCTTTAAAAAGTTCAAGAATTCCGAGCGGCGTAGCGGGTATAAAACCCTGCATGTGGGTTCCCAATTTTCCGAAATTCAGGCTGTGGAGCCCGTCAACATCCTTTTCGGGAGAAATGGCATTCAGGATTCTATTCTTGGATAGATGCGGAGGGAGCGGAAGTTGTACAATCACCCCGTCTATGTCCTCGTCCCGATTCAGCCCTTCAATCTTTGAAATGACTTCTTCTTCCGAGATGCTCGGCGCCAAGCGAATACGATCGGCTACCATACCCACCTCTTCACAATCCCGTATCTTGGCAGAGACATAGATCTCAGAAGCCGGATCCAACCCTACCTGAACCACAGATAAATGAGGGGCCCGCTGAGCCAAATTATCTAAGCCATGGATTTTCTCCTGAATATCGTGTTTGATCTTGGTGGAAACTTTTTTCCCGTCCAGAAGCTTAGCCATTTGGAGAAATTCTTGGCAGTTTATTTAATCAGTCTTCATCAGGATCCAAGATAGACCCACTAGGTCCTAAATTTATTTGTTTTTTTCAAAAAAAGGACTTATCAAGAGATCTAATTATAGAAAACATGCCTGATCTAAGAAAAATATCCTACCAAAAAGCCCAAGCCTGGAGAGACACATCTCTTCCCGAAGATTTAGCCCAAGAACTAAAATCACTCTGGGATCAAGAAGAAGAGATAATTGAACGCTTTTATACGGATATAGATTTTGGAACGGGAGGACTTAGAGCCAAGATGGGTGTGGGGAGCTGTCGCATGAATGTTCTCACACTTAGTCACATTACCCGAGGATTAGCTAGATATCTTCTGAAAAAAAACCCTTCTCCTCAGGTGGTTATTTCTTATGATAGTCGTTTTCAAAGTTCGGATTTCGCCCGAACTACCGCGGCGGTTTTGGAAGATGAGGGGGTCCGTGCGCATCTCTTTGAAGCCCTCCGACCCACACCTATGCTATCCTGGGCACTTAGATATCACAAGGCACAAGCGGGGGTCATGATCACAGCTTCCCACAATCCCAAGGATTATAATGGCTATAAGGTCTACAATGAACGGGGAGCGCTCATGAGTGGAGAGGAGGCGAAAAATCTATTGGAGGAACTCGGAAAAGGAGACTTGCTACAAGGGGTTTCTCCCGAAGTCTTAGCCAAAGCAGATACCTGTGCTCGGGTGGAGAAATCCGCAGATCAGCGTTATTTACAATGCCTGGATGAATGCTTATCCAAGCACGGAATCCCCCGAAGAGCAAAGGATTCTTCCCCAATAAGGGTGGTCTATACTGCCCTACATGGAACAGGAGGCACCTTGGTTCCCAAGTGGCTGCGGACACGGAATATAGAAGTCCACGAGGTGGCTGAACAAGCGACGCCAGATGGCGAATTCCCCACCGTAATTTCACCCAACCCTGAAGAAGAAGAAGCCCTTTCGTATGGGATTCAACAAGCTATTGCTTTGAAAGCCGACTTGGTATTGGCTTCGGATCCGGATGCCGATCGGATGGGCGTAGCCCTTCGGGAAGGAAAAGGCTATCGTATTTTGAATGGAAATCAGATCGCCGTTATACTCCTCTATTTTTTACTCTCCAAGAAAGAAGAACAACAGAATATTTCTCCACAGAATTTTATCGTTAAGACCATCGTTACGACACCCCTCATGGAGGTCATAGCACGTGAATTTGGAATTCTTTGCCATAACACCTTAACAGGATTCAAATATATTGCCTCCCTGATAGAAGCCCATGGTGCGGAAAATTTTCTTATGGGGGCAGAGGAGAGTCATGGCTACCTAATCGGGGGTGAGGTCAGCAGAGATAAGGATGGGGTTCAGGCATGTGCCTTGATGGCAGAGGCCTGTGCCTGGGCACAGGGACAGAATAAGACCCTCTGGAGCCTCTTGTTAGAGATATATCAACGTTTCGGTTTGCACAAGGATCGCTTGATCGTGCTCAGCATGGATGGAAAAGCCGGCCGAGACAAAAGACAACGGATTATGCAGGTTTTTAGAAATCAGCCCCTAGGGGATCTCTTGGGGTCCCGGGTGGAAGAAAAAATAGACTACCTAAAACCTACAGCTAATATTCCTCAGGCGGATGTTCTTCAGTTTAGAACCCAAGATCACCTCCTAGTTTCTCTTCGTCCCTCGGGTACGGAGCCTAAGATTAAATTCTACTTAAACTCCCAAAAGACCCTGTCATCCCAGGAGGACCCTGGGCAAGAACATTTGAAAAGCTTGGAAGAGGATCTAGAAAAAAGAATGGACAAGGTGGAAAAAAACCTCCGTGCATTTATAGAGAAATTATAAAGCAGAAAATATAATGTGGAGAAAGCCTATATCATTCGGGAACGATGGCCTCTAATATTCCCAACCGTTCCATGTTCTGCCATGACAACATGGAGGTCTTGGAAGGGACTAATAGTTCTTGCATAGACCTAATTTATTTAGACCCGCCCTTCAATAAGAAAAAGACCTTCGCTGCACCCATCGGGTCCCATGCGGAGGGCGCCTCTTTTGAGGATATCTTTCGGGAAAAGGACGTGAAGGAGGAGTGGTTGAAGACGATAAGGGAAGACCATCCCGATTTGCACCTATTCCTGGATGCGGTGCGGGCCTTGGAAGGAAGGACCAGTTATAATTTCTGCTATCTGGCATACATGGCCATCAGATTATTGGAGATGCACAGAATACTCA
>JAPOQI010000110.1 GCA_026710765.1 Cytophagales bacterium
CAAAGTCCGATTACCGGCTCGACATCCGTAGGTCTGTCCTTGACTTCCCACAAAAAGACTGGGAGCCAACGTATAGCAGTACAAAGGGTAAGCACGTGCGCAGCATCAACATCGGTTTCCTCAACCGCCGATGCTACTTAGGGGATGGCCTGCCTTCGCAGGCAGTACATCCGTCGTACGGCAGGATCCCCGCACAACGACGGGGGAAGAATGATAAACTATGGAATCTTTTCAAACTTTATAAGGATGGAGAAAAATAATAAACTATGGGATCTGTTCAAACTTTATAAGTGATGGAATTATATACAAGCTAGCCGAAGCCCGTGCCAACTTGTATGTGCTTACCAGGTGGTAAATCGGTTTTGGGGTTCCTTAAAAACCAACCCTAGATTAGAATATCACGAGGTTTTTGACCGCTTCCCGGATGGCCAGGATAGATGGCGGTTTGGGGATAGCCTTTCTCGTCAAGGGTGTTATCTGCCCACATGATCTTGGCTATCTTGCGGAGGACTCCCTCCCTCTCAGAGATGGCCTTCTTTCCAAATTCGTCATAGGGCTTAAAATCTTTATCAAGACGGAATCTCTTCTTGAAAGCATGCAACGATTTATTGACCTTGGGTCCATGGAATTTTTCTGCCAGTGTAGCAGTCCAGATGGAGTCTTTAAACTCATCTTTTTTGTCTATTTTCTTTTTCTTGCCTTTGTTGGTTCTATCTGTTCTGTCATAGTACTTTAGTTTGCTCTTATAGGTTTTATTACTGGCTTGAGAGTTGGGTTTCTTTCGTAAAAGGACCTTGGCACCCAACCCCTCCCTATGAACTTTAAAATCATCACCAAACTCCTCTTCATTATATTCATCATCATTATTTGCGAGAATATGCTCTATTTCCCATTTATCCTGTCCCTTCGATGGGTCAATCAAAATACCCCGTTCTAGCTTTGTTTGGGCAAGAAGGAAAATATCCACATCCCGAAGAAACGACAACTGATCTTCCACCGTGAATCTGTCGTGTGAGAAAAGGAGATGCTTGTCTGGCTGTTTGCTCTTTTCAAGGGTAGATTTTAATTTGTTATCAATGAGTTCTCTGACGTCTCCAGGAACCCATTCTCCCTTCTTCTCCCTAAGGCTACTAGTGATGGCATAAATGGTTGAATCTGTGTCAATGTTTATTCTCTGTACTTTCCGAAGAGTTTCTAATCTTTTCCTCTCAAAAGACAGGGTCCGAATCCGCATGCGGATATCTTCTAAATCTTTGGAATCCTTTTGATCAAATACGTCAGGATCATATTTCCGAGAATGGATCGCCCCAAAGAGTAAGGACCAACAGGAATCAGGTAAGTCCCCGGTTTTTTTATCCCACGGAAAGAAGGGATAATCTTGTTTACTGGATTCAACGTGTTTGAAGAGTCCGGTATAGAAAACAAGATTTTTTTCTAGGAAATCCTTTATCTTCTCAGGGCTTGTAATCAAGCCATCCTTCTTCTCATTCTTCCCATTTGGATCTGCTTTGAAAAGGAATTCCCTGTGATAAACCTTATTAGGTACTCTTTCATCATAGCGGGCTTTTGTTTTGATATATCTCCCTGTGAAGAGTCTCTTGAAGAATTTATCAGGAGCTTCCTCTTCCTCAGTATCCTTCGTAGGTTCTGTACATTCTTTTATACGCTCTATGCATGCTTCCCAAATATCTAGGTAATCATACACCTCCTCTGGATCAAGTCTTCCCAAGAGCTTCCCCTTGAGTATTTCGTAAGCTGGTACTTTCTTACCTCTATCGTTGACGGCTTCAAAGATCATAGGGGAGTCGTCAAATTCCACTTTCAATTGTGTCAATGAAACCCTTGTTCTGTAATAGTAGAAAAAAGTCTCCAAGTAATGTTCATCCAAATCTTCCCCTCCTTTTTTGAATTTTCTTCTTAGATAATCACGAATGGTCACATAGTTATTGACCATACTTTGAGAGGTCTCACCCGTCTTATCCCGTTCCTCGGCCTTTCCCCTTAGCTTCAGATTATCTGCCCGATCCGCCCTGGTGTCCAACAAGTCTTGGAGGGTTTGTTGATGGGGGAGTAATTTCTCTCCTTCAAGAGGTACTGAATCGGGTTTGTCATGTTGTATGGAAAATATTCTGCCTCCTTCATCGGGCTTGTCCCTAATTATTTCTGTATCTACGATCTTCTTGATCTTGGGATATATATCGCGTAGAACCATATAGATCAGCAGAAGGGTTGTGAGCCGTTGCTGCCCATCTACCAAATACTTCTTCCCGTCCTCCTTAATATTGGTGATGAAGGTATTTAAATAATAGGGGGTGATCCATTTTACCGCCTCCTCAGGATCCTTTGAATCTTTCTCATATCCTTTGTCAAGTTGGCCAAAGATATCATCTAATAGTAGATTTACCTCTCCTTCTTTCCATTCGTAGTCTCGCTGGTAAAAGGCTATGTAATAGGGGCCTTTGCTGAGCACACTCCCTACCTCCATAGACGTGGGAGTTATCTTTGAACTTTCCGCTCCCCTATGTGCTGCTTTATTTTTATTAAAAATCATGTTGGGTCTGTCTGGACCTACATTTTACGAATATAAGAAAAAAGAAATTTATATCTATCCGCTGTGATATAGATTGTCGGATGCACCCCATTCTGGGTGGTATGAGAGATCTTGGATAAAAATTCCTATCTTGTACGGAAGGCTGAAGAGCCGATTTGAATTATAGGATATAAAAAATTAGATATAGGAAATTATGAAAAACAAAATGAATAAAATAGGAATGGTCTTGTGCGCCTTGCTGGGGACGGCGTCCTTGCATGGACAGACCAGCCTCAGCATCACGGGCTTCAGCCCAAAGACGGGACCTCCTGGCACGATAGTCACCGTCACGGGTACGGGCTTTAGGAGTACTACCTACATTCGCTTGGGTTCTGCGGGCCTTGTGACAGCCCATGAAGTTAATTCTGCAGGTACGGAGCTGAAGTTTCGTGTTCCAGAATCTTGGAGAAGTAGATCTGCGGGTCCGCTCACGGTGAATTTCTCTTACCACGATCATACGCGTACACCCAAAGTCACCAGTGCAGATAATTTCACGCCCACTCCATTGAGTATCACGGGCTTCGCCCCGAAGACGGGACTTCCTGGGACAGAGATCACCGTGACGGGTACGGGCTTTGATATCCGTACGTACAACCCCATTTCTGGGTATTCCAACTACATTCACTTGGGTTCTGCGGGCGTTGTGATAGCCTATGCGGTGAATTCTGCAGGTACGGAGCTGAAGTTTCGTGTTCCAGAATCTTGGAGAAGTAGATCTGCG
>JAPOQI010000094.1 GCA_026710765.1 Cytophagales bacterium
CTGTGGGTAACCGGCATCTTCACCGATACTTCAATTTCACCGAGCTCGTGGCTGAGACAGTGCCCAGATCGTTACACCATTCGTGCAGGTCGGAACTTACCCGACAAGGAATTTCGCTACCTTAGGACCGTTATAGTTACGGCCGCCGTTTACCGGGGCTTCGGTCAGGAGCTTCATCAATAAAGATTAACCCCTTTCCTTAACCTTCCAGCACCGGGCAGGTGTCAGACCATATACCTCATCTTACGATTTCGCATAGTCATGTGTTTTTGCTAAACAGTCGCCTGGATCCTTTCACTGCGGCCTCCTTATCAAGATAAGGGAGGCGTTCCTTCTTCCGAAGTTACAGAACCATTTTGCCTAGTTCCTTAGCCATGAATCACTTGAGCACCTTAGGATTCTCACCCCAACTACCTGTGTCGGTTTACGGTACGGATACCTTTGATATAAGTTTAGCGGTTTTTCTTGGGAGTATGATTACGAGCATTATCCACGCCTCCGAAAAGTTGTGGTACTATCGGGTCTCGGCAGAAAACGCGGATTTACCTACGAATTCTATACCTACCTCCCTTCAACGTACTATTCCGTCAGTACGCAACTCTGTCACTCCTCCGTCACCACATAACTACCAAAGGTAGTATCGGAATATTAACCGATTGTCCATTGGCTACGCCCTTCGGCTTGACCTTAGGATCCGACTAACCCCGGGCTGATTAGCATAGCCCGGGAAACCTTAGTCTTTCGGCGTGTAGGTTTTTCACCTACATGATCGTTACTTATGCCTACATTTGCTCTTCCAAGCGTTCCAGAAAAGATCACTCTTCTCCTTCAACACCCTTGGAATGCTCCTCTACCGCCTTCCACGAAGGGAAGGCCCTAAGCTTCGGTGATATGCTTGATGCCCGATTATTCTCGGTGCCCTAGCGCTTGACCAGTGAGCTGTTACGCACTCTTTAAATGAATGGCTGCTTCCAAGCCAACATCCTGGCTGTCTGTGCAATAAGACCTCCTTATCTCAACTTAGCATATACTTAGGGACCTTAGCTGTAGGTCTGGGTTCTTACCCTCTCGGACATGGACCTTAGCACCCATGCCCTCACTGCAGAGTATATCTTAGAGCATTCGGAGTTTGTCAGGATTTGGTAGGATTTGACTCCCCCTAGTCCTATCAGTAGCTCTACCTCTCTAAGACTCGACCTCTACGCTGTTCCTAAAAACATTTCGAGGAGTACGAGCTATCTCTTGGTTTGATTGGCCTTTCACCCCTACCCACACCTCATCCAAAGACTTTTCAACGTCTACTGGTTCGGACCTCCAGACTGTGTTACCAGCCCTTCATCCTGGACATGGGTAGATCACCAAGTTTCGCGTCTACCTCCCCTGACTATACGCCCTGTTAAGACTTGCTTTCGCTTCGGCTCCGTGACATAATCACTTAACCTTGCCAGGGAAGAGTAACTCGTAGGCTCATTATGCAAAAGGCACGCCGTCAGCCCAAAAAGGCCTCCGACCGCTTGTAAGTGCACGGTTTCAGATACTATTTCATCCCCTTATTCAGGGTACTTTTCACCTTTCCCTCACGGTACTAGTTCACTATCGGTCTCTCAGGAGTATTTAGCCTTACCAGATGGTGCTGGTAGATTCAGACAAAGTTTCACCTGCTCCGTCCTACTCGGGATACCACTAGATGCATGAACGCTTACCCGTACAGGGCTTTCACCTTCTATGGCCTGCCTTTCCATACAGTTCCAGTTCATGTTCACTTGTCATATTGTGGTCCCACAACCCCGACCGGACCGAAGTCCAATCGGTTTAGGCTATTTCCATTTCGCTCGCCACTACTCAGGAAATCACATTTGTTTTCTCTTCCTCTCGATACTAAGATGTTTCAGTTCTCGAGGTTTGCCTTCCTTGCGGAATGATTGTTCTTCAAACAATCGGGTTTCCCCATTCGGAAATCTGCGGATCGGTCCGTATTGGCCAGTCCCCACAGCTTATCGCAGCTTATCACGTCCTTCCTCGCCTCTGAGAGCCAAGGCATCCACCGTGCACCCTTAGTAACTTCTCTTAAAACGAATTCCTAACGATGCAGTTTCTCTTCACAAAATATCAAAGATCAAGCAGCCCCCACCCAACAACACAAATCATAAAGCACGAGAGCGAAGCCAAGAATAAAACATCTTTTACTGAATTCCTAATCTTTTTGAAAAAATTTTAATTAATTTTCAAATTCAAATCCTAGCAGACGGCAGGATGTGAACCATTAACTATTAAGAACATGTCAAAAAGACCAACGGACACGGTAATTGAACACATAAAGAAGGGGAAGATAAAGGATCTCCAAGAATACGATCTGAGTGAATTGAACTTGAGGGACGCTCAACTTAAAGGATGTAATCTGGAGGGAGTCAATCTTCATAAAGCCAATCTTGAAGGCGCGGGTCTCGAGGGTGCTTACCTTCGGGATGCTAATCTTGAGGGTGCAAATCTTCAAGGTGCGAATCTTTTGTTGGCTAGTCTTGAGAATACTAATCTTGTGGGTGCTAATCTTCGGCGAGCTAATCTTAAGCGTGCCTACCTTGAGGGTGTGAGTTTTGAGAAAGCCGATCTTCGGGGCGTAGATCTTGAAGGGAGCAATCTTCGGGGGGTCAACTTTGAGCGTGTTAATCTTGAGGATGCTAATCTTTGCCGGGCTGATTTTCAGAAAGCCAATCTTGTGGGTGCGAATCTTGAGGGCGCTGAACTTCAGGGCGCCAATTTTCGGAAAGCTAATCTTCAGGCTGTTAATCTTGAGGGCACAAATCTTCATGAAGGCAATTTTCAGAAAGCTAATCTTGAGGGTGCAAATCTTGAGGGTGCCCGGCTTGATTATGCTAAACTCCAGAATGCGAATTTTCAGAATGCGAATCTTGAGGGGGCGAATCTTCAGTTTGCAGATCTTCATGGTGTCGATCTTCAGGGGGTCAATCTTTGGCATGCGAATCTTCGGAATGCGAATTTTCAGAATGCGAATCTTGAGGGCGCTGAACTTCAGGGTGCAAATCTTTATGAAGGCAATTTTCAGAAAGCTAATTTTGAGGGTGCAAATCTTGAGGGTGCCCAGCTTTATGCTGAACTCCAGAAAGCTAATTTTCGGAATGCGAATCTTGAGGGGGCTAATATTGGGCATGCGAATCTTCAGGGTGCGAATTTTCAGAAAGCGAGTCTTCGGGGGGCTGATTTTCAGCTCGCCAGCGGCCGTGCTAATTTTGAAGGTGCTGATACGGAGGGCGCCTTGTGGCAGTAAAATCTGTAAAAAAAAATAAGGCCTGAGCCTGGCACTTAGTTTTCTTGTGTTCTGTGGAGTAGATGGGGATGTTCTCTTCGTTGGGATTTTCTTCGTCTCGGCAATCGGGATGGAGTCGTTTGAGTGGCAGGCTAGGCAGATGAAGTCATATAGGCTTTCATTTAAATTCCTCTGGTTTGGGAAACTTTTTCATAAATATTTGTGAAAAAGCTTTGAATTGATAGGAATTTTTCTTACATGTCCTTTCCATCTCCGCGTGGTGCTGGGGTGCAAACACAAATATAAAACTCAAATGGAAAAGAATAAAACCATAATTAATCTGTATCAAGTTGAGTCGTCTAGCATAAATGCGTTCGGATATGATCAGGACAATAATTTGATGTATATAAAATTCAGGGGTGGGTCTCTTTACGAGTATCGGAACGTCACTCGGAAGCATTTTGATCTATTTGTTAAGGAGGCAGATCGTCGTGATAAAGGCGTATACGGCGCCTCTGTGGGGAAATTATTTTGGAGAACGATGCGAAAGAAGGCGTATTTGTATCCGTATCGTAAGATCAGCTACGCGGATCTGTTTAGATTGGGTTTCAAATATAGCCCACGAGTTCTAAAAAGGTCAATAGAGGAAGACATAGAAATCATAGAGGAAGCCATATTGGATGTCTTAATGCGTGTGTACGAAGAGGAGAGGTATTTAGGAGCGAAGAAGATCAGTTCGGAGACTGGAATTTGTAGGGGACGGTGGACAGTTGATATGTTGAGTGATGCCGTAGTTGCTGGCTTCCTCAACAAATTGCAGGAGGAAAAAAGGGTCTGTAGAGGCAAACAGAAATTTGGACGAGGAGGATGGGGATTGACGGATTTGGAGTACCAGACCCGGAGCAAGAAGAGGTTTTTTGAAAATAGTTCCGAAAATTAACGCCCTATACGTTCCTTCTTGCTCTTGCATTTGGGGTCGCTCAGGCTTTTGACCTTCTGCTCTGTGCAGTAGACGGGGGATGGCAATCTTGATTGTGCTAATACGGAGGAGATGAAAATACACCGGGCCCACAAGTAGGTGTGGCGTTAAGAAAGCGCGGGAGCGAAATCTTTTTAAAGAAATTTTAATTAATTTTGAATCCGAGGCCCGCGTGATGCGGGGTAGATGAATTACACAAAGCTAGTTGAATGACTAAAGCAGAGGTCAAAAAGTTGTCTCAAGTCCTGAACCCAGATTCCCCTTACCTCGTGGATTTTTATCAGCGAGAATATAGATGGGGAGAGGAACAAGCAAAAGAACTCTTGGAGGATATTTTTCATATTTTTAATAAACCTTACGAGTCGGAGCAACCCGATTGTTTTTTAAACACGATTATTCTACACAAGAAATATGATACGCAGTCTAAACGTGATAGGCTGTTTCTGATAGATGGTCAACAACGGATCACCACTCTCTTGTTGATCCTCAGGTCCCTGCGTGAGCTATTAACTAAGGGTACAAACCTTAGTGGAGATGAGGGCAAGAAACTTTCTGAAAAGCTGGGCAAATGTATCAAACTTTCGTCCGGCGAATTTCCAATTCAACACGATATACCGGAAAAGAAAGAAGATAATAATACTCTAGAGGAGAGAGATATTACCTCGGAAAATATGGACAAAAACTTTAAGGCCATACTTGGGAAGTTGAGGGATGAGTATACAAAAAAATGGAATCAAACAAAACATCTGGATGAGGACAAATTCATCGACTTTGGGAAATACTGCTTGGACAAAGTTAAGCTGGCATTGGTGACAATAGAAACATCTGAGGCGCCCGAAGTCTTTGAGGGCATCAATGACCGGGGGAAGGGGGTGAGACCCTATGAAGTACTTAAGGGTAAACTTTTAGGGAAGATAGAAAGCGATAAAGAGAGGAAAGGTTGTCTTAAAATTTGGAATGAAGTTGTAAAGGAAATCCGAGAGAGTATCGGCAAGGAAAAGAAAGAAGAGAATTGGGTTGATGATTTCTTCCAATGTGTTTTTAAGGGTCTGTATGGCAACCTTGATAAGAAGATGACTGAAGAGCAATTTGCAAAAAAATATCACAGATCTGTTTTCACAAAGAAAAGATTGGACTCCGATAAGGCAAAGAAAGGATTGGACCCTAATGAGACATCTGTAAAGGATTTTATAAAGAAAAACCTTAGATTCTATGCCTATCTATTCAGCTATGTTCATAGACATATTGAAGCCTTTCGCTTCGTTCCACCCCACAAGAGGAAGAACAACAAGCATGAATTAGACAAATTATTTTGGATCTTGCTATTTGCCTTATTCTCTGATATCAAGAAAGATGATTATTGTGAGACCTTTTCTGACCCAGCACGTTTGGGGGAATTAGGGAATGTGCAAAAGAAGATAAGGTGCTTATCATTTGAATATACAAGAATTCAGCAGCTTTTAAATATACAAGATGTGGGAGATGAGGGCTTTAAAGACTCGGGAATTTTCTTTGATCAGTTCGTAGATAGAGTATTGCCTGAGATCCGAGAGGGATTACCTGAAGATTTCAACGATTTCAAGGTCAAAGTCAGGGACCACTTTGACGATGAATTCGAAGGATTGCTTAAAGCAAAATGGCTTACAAAGAGCAAGCCTGTGTCAGAAGAAATTGACATTTTCAAGAGAGAACGACTCCGAGCTCCCAAGAAAGTGGGCAATAGGACAACTTTCCTATCCGATGTAGAGTATTTCTTAAGGGAATACGTACCCCTAGGGGAGAAGAAGGAATTGCCTTCCTACGAATTGGAGCATGTTGTACCCAAAGCTACCTTAGAAGAAAAATTAATACCTCTCATAGGAAGAATCGGTGCCGTCTTGCTTTTGGGAGGAGAGCTAAATAAGGAAGCCCAAGATCACCTTCCCGATGTGAAAATTGAAAACTACTATCCGACGAGTAAGTTA
>JAPOQI010000077.1 GCA_026710765.1 Cytophagales bacterium
CCAGCAAAATTTCCTCCGAAACCTTTTTAGACCCCTTCTTACTAAGTAATCCTATATAAAAACTGATCAGATCTTCGTTTTCCTCCTGATCTTCGTAAATCTCCGGTAGCGGACAAAACAGACCCGTTCGGAACAAGACCCTTTTGTCATCTGTGAGCCAAGCGGTCGGGTAATCAAAGTCTATGTGTTCTTTCATGTGACCTATAAGATAATATCGGTCATGGATGCAAGATAGTGTTCTACCTTTTGGACCAATCTATTACCTGCATTTGGAGCAGTTTTTTTGAGTTGGGAGATAATTTTTTCTTTCTCCATAGGATGATGTTTTTCCATAATTCTAAGTACCTTTTCATAAGTTTCCATATTATCTATCTCTTTTTTGAGTGTTTTTTCACGGATATCAGCATGATATGAAGGTGAAAATGCTTTCCGAATGGCCTCATCAGTTTTAAGTTTGAATTCTAAAAAGTCCACATCCTTATCTATGAAATCATCTGCCAGGGTACTTTCCTCCCTGTACATGGCAAAAGAAAAGCGTCCGCCGGTGTAGACCAAAATGACCACATGAGGACACTCGGACTTTATGTATTTTAAAACCCCAAAACCCTGATGCTTTTTAGACAACTCCTTTCCCACACCTTGTATGTCCAAAACAATAACATGATATCGCTTTCTCAAAAACTCATCTATATTATCTATGTCAGAATAATAATGAATATTATATCCATTATTGGTCAAAGATTTTGCATACGGAACCTCTTCATCATCCACGATGGCAATCCTCGCTTTCATTTTCAAACGTTCTATGTCTTCTAAGGTAGGATCCTTATATAACTCGCTTTGTACTTTGCTTTGATCCGAAGTTTTATCATCTTCGTCCGTCCCAAAGATCTTATCCATGAGCTTCGCAAAGCCCATCATTAACCTGAAAAGAATCTCTAACACAGCAAGTTATATTGACATATCAAAGAGGAAAAAAACAAACCCCACTGACTACAGAATAACCTAAGTAGAACAATACGGATACTCCGAAGATAACCTTATTATGACAGTATTAGCTAAGGTTCCGCATGTTTTAGTAATAGGAAGTGGCCCTATTATAATAGGTCAGGCATGTGAATTTGATTATTCAGGGACCCAAGCTATTCAGTCCTTGAAAGAAGAAGGATTGGAAATAACCCTGCTTAACTCCAATCCTGCCACCATTATGACCGATAGCACATGGGCAGACCACGTCTACCTAAAACCTATTGAGAAAGCCTCCGTCAAAGAAATTCTTCAGGAACATAAAATTAACCTTGTACTCCCTACCGTGGGGGGACAAGTAGCCCTTAATCTAGCCATGGCTTGTGAAGAACAAGGTTTGTGGAAAAAATATGGTGTTAAGATGATAGGGGTAGATAGCCGAGGGATAGCCATCACAGAGGATAGAGAACGATTTCGGGAAGAAATGATACGATTAAACATACCCGTTCCCAGAAGTGAGGTTGCGTGTTCTGTGTTGGAAGGAAGAGAAATTGCCCAACGGATCCAATTCCCTCTGATTTTGCGTTCCTCCTACACATTAGGCGGATGGGGTGGCTCTATTGTTCGGCAAGCGGAGGGTCTGGAAGATGCGCTGCATCGTGCCTTGAAAGCTTCTCCTGTTCACAAAATTTTGGTAGAAGAGAGCATTGAGGGGTGGAAGGAATTTGAGTTGGAAATACTTTGTGATAGGATCGGCAATTTTGTAGTGGTCTGTTGCATAGAGAATGTAGATCCCATGGGCATACACACAGGAGACTCCATCACGGTGGCGCCTGCCCTCACCCTATCAGATACCGTCTATCAAAAGATGCGTAATATGGCTAAACATATAGTTCGTGGCATGAGGGGATTTACGGGTGGATGCAATATTCAATTTGCGGTTCATCCCCAGGAGGAGCGGGTGGTTGTGATAGAAATGAATCCCCGTGTCTCACGTTCTTCTGCTTTGGCTTCCAAGGCGACGGGATATCCTATTGCCAGGATCGCCGTAAAGCTAGCCTTAGACCATACCCTAGATCAGATTAAAAACCCCGTCACAGGGAATACCTCTGCCTTTTTTGAACCTACCTTAGATTATGTGGTTGTCAAGATACCCCGTTGGAATTTTGATAAATTTAGAGAAGCAGATGCTTCCTTAGGATTGCAAATGAAGGCTGTGGGGGAAGTGATGGCTTTGGGAAAACATTTTCAAGAGGCATTGTCTAAGGCTATTCATTCTTTGGAAATTCAAAATTTTCCGGTTTGGGAAAAAAAATCCAACACGTTTAGTCAAGATGAGGTGATGGACAAGTTGAAAAATCCCTCTTGGGATCGTCTTTTTTATCTGTTAATTGCTTTTCGTATGGGTATTTCTAGAGAAGCTGTTTACAAGGCTACGAAGATAGACCCATGGTTTCTATACCAATTGACCGATATGGTGGAGACCATGCAGCAAATTGAGAAAAATCGGGGAAAAGAAATATCATACGAGCTGCTCCGAGAAGCCAAATCCAAAGGCTTTACGGATCAACAAATAGCCCATCTTTTGGGTATAGACCCAGAAGATGTAGATAAACAACGAAAATCACTCAACATAAAACCTACCTATCAGCAGGTAGATACCTGTGGAGGAGAATTTGAAGCAAATACCTCATACCATTATAGCACATTTGGCTCCATCAGATTTCAAGATTCGGGAAAAGATGTTCGGAAAGACCTGAGAAAGAAATCGGGGTCTTCCAGAAGAAAGGTGGTTATTCTGGGCTCAGGACCCAATCGTATAGGGCAGGGGATAGAATTTGACTATTGTTGCGTACACGGTTCTTTGGCTTTGAAAGAAATGGGTTATGAGTCTATCATGATCAATTGTAACCCTGAAACCGTGTCCACGGATGCAGATATCTCGGATGCCCTATATTTTGAACCCGTACAAAAAGAGTATGTAAAACACATTATAGACGAAGAAAAACCTGAAGGGGTTATTGTTCAGTTCGGAGGACAAACTGCTTTAAAACTTGCAAAGGATTTGAACAATTGGGGAATTCCCATCCTGGGAACCTGCTTTGAATCTATGGATATAGCAGAAGATCGGGTTTCTTTTTCTGATATGCTCAAGGAGCATAAAATTTCGCATCCTGAATATGGTATCATTCGGGATGCACAATCGGCTTTGGAGCTGGCACGTTCATTTTCTTTCCCACTCTTGATCAGACCCTCTTATGTTTTGGGTGGGGAGAGTATGAAGATTGTGGTGTCTGAACAGGAGTTAGAAGAACATGTGGTTCGTTTACTCAGGCGGATACCAAATAACAGAATTATGTTGGATAGATTCATAGATGGAGCTAAGGAAGCCGAAATAGATGCACTTTGTGATGGAGAAGACTTACACGTCATGGGAATCGTACAACATGTGGAACCCGCAGGCATACATTCTGGGGATTCCTATGGTGTACTTCCCCCTTATGATCTGAATAAAAAGGTCTTGGAGACCATGGAAAATCATGCCAGGAGATTGGCGATTGCACTGAAAATAAAGGGCTTCATTAACATACAATTTGTGATACAAGATGATGAGGTCTATGTAATTGAAGCAAATCCCAGAGCCTCCCGCACAGTACCCTTCATTTGCAAAGCACATAACCAAGCCTATGTCAACCAAGCTACTCAGATCATTATGAATAGATCTCGAATCAGGGATTTTAAATTTTCTTCTAAACTTTCAGGTTATGCGATCAAAGAACCCGTCTTCTCTTTTGATAAATTCCCTGGAGTGAATAAAAAATTGGGTCCCGAAATGAAATCCACCGGTGAAGCCATACGATTTATTCCCAATCTAGAAGATCCTTATTTCGTTCGTCTTTATAAGGAAAGAAATTTGTACCTTTCCCGATGATACCTATATCAGAATCATAGTCTAAAATAATTTATGATCAGGACACTCCTCTTCTTGGCTATAACATATATCCTAATTAGATATTTCGTTTCGCATAGTGGACTCTTTAAAAAATATCAGCGACAAAATAGGATGGATATGAATAAGAGGTCTAAAGTGTCTTCTAACTTTGAAGGAAAAGGAGAGTATATTGATTATGAAGAGGTTTCTAAGAAAGAGTAGTTTTTCACGTTCATGTAGTTTTGGGATGAGTTTTTCTAAGAAACTCCTACTGCTAATATGAGTTGGCTGAGACGTAAGAAAAAGGGTATAGTTACCCCGACAGGTGATAAAAAAGAACTCCCTGACGGACTTTGGTATAAAACACCTAAGGGAACCATTATTCATAAAAGAGAATTGAAAAAAAATGACTACGTGTGTCCTGATGACGGATATCATGTACGGATAGGGTCTGCGGAATATTTTGAAATCCTATTTGATAACAAAGATTTTGAAGAGTTGGACAAAGACATTAGATCTTCTGATAGACTGAATTTTGTAGATACCAAGTCCTATAAGGAACGACTTCAGCTAAGTACTTCTAAAACAGGATTGAAAGATGCGGTCCGAACCGCATATGGAGAGGTAGGGGGTAATAAAATGGTGTTGGCATGTATGGATTTTAGCTTCATAGGCGGATCTATGGGTGTTGTGGTAGGGGAGAAGATAAGTCGGGCCGCTGCGCATGCGCATAGGGAGAAGATCCCTTATTTAGTTATTTGTAAATCAGGTGGGGCCCGCATGATGGAAGCAGGTTTTTCCTTGATGCAGCTACCTAAGGTGATTACCCAACTCATCCTCTTACACGAAGATAAGATCCCCTATTTAACCCTGCTGACAGATCCAACCACAGGAGGCGTGAGTGCTTCTTTCGGAATGTTGGGAGATGTGCAGATGGCTGAACCCCAGTCTTTAATAGGCTTTGCAGGTCCTCGGGTGATTCGGGAGACCATGGGTAAAGACCTTCCTGAAGGATTTCAAACTGCTGAATTTGTTCAGGAGAGCGGATTTGTAGACATAGTTGTAGATAGAAGGCAATTGAAGGAAACCCTTGTTTGTATACTTAAATTGTTGAACCACTAATTTTTGAACCATGATATTTACCGTTCTCTCTTCCATTCTTGCTTTCACAGCCATTATTGGTCTTTTGGTCCTTTTACTTCTTTGGGCTCAGTCCAAATTGGTTTCTTCGGGTCCTGTTCAGATCGTTATCAATGGGGATACCCAAAATCCGGTGGTGACTTCTGCTGGAACGAATTTGTTATCTACCCTTTCTGCTCAGAAGGTATTTCTTCCTTCTGCGTGTGGAGGAGGGGGGACTTGTGCCATGTGTAAGTGTGTGATTGAAGAGGGGGGTGGAGATGTACTCCCTACCGAAGAAGGACATTTAAGTCGGGTGGAAAAACAAGAAGGTGTTCGCCTCTCTTGTCAGGTAAAGGTTAAGGAGAATTTACAGATTAGAATTCCAGACGAAATTTTTGGAATCAAGAAATGGGAATGTGAGGTTATATCTAATTACAACGTGTCTACCTTTATTAAAGAATTTGTGGTCCGACTACCTGAGGGTGAAAATCTGGATTTCCAATCTGGAGGATATATCCAAATAGACGTACCCGTTTCTGAGATAGATTTCCAAGACATAGATATTACACCTCATCCCGATTTGGGACATGAGAAAGATGTTTACAAATCACAATGGGATAAATTCAATATGTGGAAACTAAAAATGAGCAATGATGAACCCGTCTTTCGGGCATATTCCATGGCAAATCATCCGGCAGAGGGAAATATTGTTATGTTGAACATACGTATTGCTACCCCTCCTTGGGATAGACAACGAAATGATTGGCAATCGGTGAGTCCGGGTAAGTGCTCGTCTTTTGTTTTTTCCAGAAAGGGCGGGGACAAGGTCTCTCTTTCGGGACCCTACGGAGACTTCTTCATCAATCCAACCCAAAGAGAAATGATATACGTAGGAGGAGGAGCAGGCATGGCACCCCTAAGATCCCATATTTTCCACCTCTTCCATACCGAAAAAACCTCCCGTAAGGTCTCCTATTGGTATGGGGGACGCTCCCGACAAGAACTCTTTTATGAAGACCATTTCCGAAAAATAGAAAAAGATTTTTCCAACTTCTCATTCCATATAGGACTCTCTGAACCCCTCCCTGAAGACAATTGGACAACTAAAGACTCATTGGATGACAAAAATGCTGATGGATATGTGGGATTTATTCATCAGGTCTTATATGATAATTATCTTAAAAATCATCCAGAACCCGAGGAGATAGAATACTATCTTTGTGGTCCCCCCATGATGAATGCGGCAGTTCTTAAGATGTTGGATGATCTAGGGGTTCCTTCTGAAAATATCCGTTTGGATGATTTTGGAGAATAATATACAAGTTATAAAAGGGTTCAGGAAAATTTGAAAACTTGATCTCGGGTCCTGAATTTTTATCCGATAGATTATTGTGTTTGCACGTTTGCGGGGATTGAGTTTGTTGGGAGCTTTTTTCTGTTTGCTGGGAACTTATTTTTTTCCTTTTTGGACAAAAAAGATTCCGAACCTAGAAGCGGAAATTTATTTGGGACCCCTTATGCTTCATTGGGATGGACAGTTGATAGATCTGGTCCAAGGCGATATAGGGGTACTCTTGAATAATTTGTATGCCTTTCCCTATCTCGGGATCGGTGCGGGGATTGGCATCTTTGTTCTTATTTGGACATCTATATCCTATACCGATCTGAATAGACAAATGATCCTTTCCAAGGCACTATTCCTGTTGATAGGTCTCTTGATCTGTCTTGTCTTCTTTTTCACACATCAAATAGAAAAAATGATCCCCACAACAGGTCAAGTGGTGGGTACCTTTCGCGAAAGCACCTATTTGACCATCTTGGCTTTGATACTTGTATTCTTCGCCAGATTGGGTATCAAACGAGATCAACGATTGGTCGACTCCTCAAGCAGACTTAGATAAAGGGAGAAAAAAAATCAGGAAAAAGAAATCTCTCGAGAACGTTTCCACGCTTTTAGGTAGGTCTGATAAAAGAGCCTGTATTCCGAAGGAGAGAGCAGGGATTTTAGCATGGACAACCCATGCTTTGCATAATTAGGAATCCCAATTTGAAGACATTGCAAGACATAGGATTTCCAAAGCGGAATGCTGTTTTCATGAAGTTCTACCGCTTCTAAAACTATGTCATAGGCTATTTGTCTGGCATTCCTTTTGTTGAGTTCTAAAACTATCTGAACAAGAAGTTCTTCTTGAAAGGGATTTTTCTTTCCCAACATTTCTAGTTCTGGGATCGTTTTTTCTTCCAAATCAGAAGGGATAATATATGAGTTCAAATGCTGGGATGAACCCATCAACGACAAGGAATCCAACGTGGGTATTTTATAGTTGTTTTGAAAATTGTGTTCCCTTGCCTTCTCCCAAAAAGAAAGGGCCTGTACATGGGCACCCTGCTCTGCAGACCACATACCCAAGACATAGAAAATACTCGCTTTGTTTTCGGGAGACTCTGTAGTTTGAAGCTTCTTTGCATATCTAAAGGCTTGGGATACCTTTTTGGCTTTGTAGGCGTGGAGGGCTAAAGGGAGTCCGTAGAGGACGGCTGCCGTATCCATTTTCTGACGCTGGGTCCATAATAAACCTCGGTTCCATGCATAGGCTTCGTGAAGGGTTTCGTTCTCATTCCACGACATGAAACTAGGTATGGGATGTTGGGGATGCATGAGTAGAAAGGCTAGGAGGTTGGTTTTATAAGATTGGGTTTGAGGAGCAGAAATCGGATAGGAATTTGGCATCCCAAAACCCAATATATTAAGGGCTACGAGCTCTCTAAACTCAGAATCCTCCGCAGCTTGATCCAAATAAGAACGTGCCTTTTCTTGTTGATTTCTTTGCAAATGCCACAGACCTAAATTGTAGGAAAAGGCTGTTGCATTGGGAAAAATATTTTGTCCTTGTTTGAGACTGATGTAAGCGTCATGGGAAAAACCTAAAGACTCCTGGGATTGACTGAGTAAAAGAAAACTGGCAGGAGATGGATTTTTTTGAATGGCGTTTTTTAAATGTCTGATGGCCCGCTCAGGATTATCTTCTTTCAAAAAACCATAAGCCAACGCATAGTTGGCACGATGGTTTTTCTTTCCATACGAAATGGCTTGCTTATTGTATTGGGTCGCTAGATGGGTGTTTTCCTGTAGCTCGTAGGTACTTGCCAGTCCGGTATAGAAACCCGATAAACCTTGATAGTAGGGAAGATACTGTGAATAAAAGAAAAACATAGCCATAATGACCACACCAAAAGGTTGGACAAAAACCAAATTCTCACCCCTATAAAGTATTTTCCATACAGGAAGTCCTTCAAAAAGAGGAACCCGTAACCAAACCAGGATATATAAAAAGAAGGTCAAACCTACACCCATTTGGGCATAAAGAAAAAGATCTTCTAAGACCTCTATCGCCATATCGTTGGCATTTAGACGATGAAACAAAAGGACAGCCCATCCCCATAGAACCAAAGCCAGTCTGCTCCACAAACTTATCCGATGTTCCAAACAACGCCATAAAAAGGCTAGAGTTGCTATAGCTATCCAAGCCCATACGGCTACATGTTGCATGCTCCAATCTTCCCATACACCCTGTTTTTTCCAGGTGAAGAAGAGGTTTCCCAGACAAATCACCGAGAGCATGATAAAATTCCATCCATTGTAGGGGTTGGGACGACTTGTACTGAGTCGGGCTATTAGATAAATGATTTCTCGTCCTAACATGACGAAAAAAATAAGACATCCGATCAAACAGGGTAGGTAGCTGTAATGTGATAGGCTCATAATGGGTGCCAAGATAGATTCTGATCCCTCAGCGGTTTGGAAAAGCAAAAAGGCAGACACAAGCCAAGAACCCATAAAGGAAAGGATCTTAAAACCCATAGACCCATGTGGATGATAAAGATGCCACGCGATACTTAATAGAACCGGAGGGACTATAATACATAGGTTTGGAAGGGGATGATGACTTCCCCACATACCTAAGTGTTGGAGATGAGATGTATAAGCGAGAAGTATAAATATCCCTATTCCCGTACCAAACAACACATGACCCCTAGCACTGAGAGATGCTAAAAAAATAGATAAAGAAAAACATAAGAACCCCAGATAAATTCCCGACACAAAAGAAGATGATGGAGCCGCCATACCTGTGATATAAGCATGGGAAAAATATACAGGTACGGATAAGGGTTCTTGGGTCCAGAGGAGTTCCTTAATGGGAAGATAAACCTTTTTCCACGTGAAAATGGGTTCCGTGGACCATAGAAGACCATCCATACCCAAGGCCAAGGAGATCCCTAAGAGAAAAAGAATCCCTACGAGAATCCATAGGAGACCCTGAATATACTGAGATAGGGTAAAACGCCTACTTCTTCCCTGCATCTGCCCGTTCTGCCTTTTCTTTTTCGGGAAAAAGCTTGATAAGGGGAGCTTCTATCACATCTTTAACCTGATCTTTTAACCGAGGAAGATCAGCCGTCGTCAAACCTTTGGTCTCTATCGGTGCATGAATAAGGATTTGAAATTTTTCAAAAGGTATATTTGGGTCGGCAGAACTTGTAGCGAGCCAGTTATAGGGGAGGGTCATGGGAACGATAGGGGTTCCGGTCTCAATGGCTATCTTAAATGCACCTCTCTTAAGGGGTAGGAGTCGGGTGGGGGTCCTGCTGGAAGTGGTCCCTTCGGGGAGAACCAAAAGATCTCTTCCTTGTCTCAGATAAGAAAAGGCCTCCTTCATGCCCTTGTATTTGCTCAACAAACTATCTCTGTTGATGGGAATATGAATATCTGCAAATTGCCATCCCATAAAAGGAACCCGCATCACCCAAGCAGCACCTATAAAGCAAACCGGACGAGGAAGCAGTAAAAGGATTAAAATATCAAAGGTGGAAGGATGATTGGAGCAAAAAATATACGTCTGATCCTTCTTCAATTTCTCCTCCATCACAATCTCTATGGGTAAGAAAGTCAACTTGGAACAAAACCATATAAAACTAGGTTGAAGTTTAGAGAGATAGAAAAAAAGCAAACTCCGAAACGGACGAAAAAGTAAATAGACCGGAAAGAAAAGGGTCGAACAAAAAAAGACCAAAAAGAAAAAAATAATGGGACGGTAAAAAATCTGAGCCCGTTTCCAACGAGTTATAAGGGTCATTACTCGGAGAAGCTATGTGGAGGACGATACCTACCTTCGTCTTCAACCTCGGTAGGTACCCTAAATAGTTTATCATCTAAATCCTTGTTCGGCTCAACACGCTGAACCAGGGTAGTAGACATCAACCGATTATCAGCATCTGAATATCTTAAAACCTTCAAAGGAAACCAAAATCCTTTTACCTCTTCGTAGTCCTTATAATCTATCCTAAACCCCGGAATAACTTGTCCTGAAAGGTTGAGGTCATAGGTTCTTTTCCGCAGAATCAGGAACCTTTTGCGACTAATATAATAGGTTGTGACGACAGAGGTATTGGAAGTCCCCCCGAAGCTATTCAGACCCCTTTTCTTTTTCCCCACATGTTTTAATACAAAGCATTTCTCCCGATTCACCGAAGTTGAACCTTCAAAAACAAGGGTATCTTTGGATGAAACCAGTCCCAGGATCTCATCTTGAATGTTCAGGGCAGAAGAATCAGGCTGATATTGACGCATAGGAACCTTCCGATACTTGCTTTCCGTACCCGAACGACCCAAGGATATATCAAAAAAGATAATATGTGAAGTGACGAACTTATCATCTGAATACACGTCCAAACGTTTGACCTTTTGATGCTTTGCAAAAGTTTTCATAACCAAGGTGCTACCTCCTTCTACCTCCAAATTAGCCTCCTCAGCATAGGTATTGAGGGAGGACAACTTCTTAATTCCTCCATGTTGAACAAAGTAGTTATCTAATATCTTCTGAGCC
>JAPOQI010000152.1 GCA_026710765.1 Cytophagales bacterium
AATGAATCACGCCATGTTTTATAAATACAGGTCGGTCGTGCGAGGTCAGGGCTGAGGTCTCCACATATTTCTCCGTATCTATACTTATTTCTAAAATCATGGCACCTTCTTTCATACCCTTAACCATGTCTTTGGTAATTATGGGTGCCTGTTCTGTGGAGGCGAGTCTAAGTGCCATAATTAGGATATCGGCTTCCGGAAGGGCTTCTTTAAGGGCTTCAGGGGAGAGCATCCTTGTACTGATTTGTTGCCCTACCGAGTATTTGATTCGTCTTAAGTGGGTCATGTTATTATCTAGAATTTCTACCGAAGCACCTATTCCTAAGGCAGACCTAGCAGCACATTCTGCAACCGTTCCCGAACCTATAATGAGCAAACGGGTAGGACGCAAACCTGTAATCCCTCCCACCGAAATACCTGGTCCCCCATGGATGGCACTCAGATGTTCGGCTGCAATGGCCAATACATTATTTCCAGCTATCTCAGACATAGACCGAACAATAGGATATTCTCCATGCTCGTCGGTTAAGAGTTCAAATCCTATGGCTGATATCTTTTTCCTACCCAGGGCAAGAAAAAAATCCTTAGTTTGATGATTGACCTGTATCGCCGAAACAAGGACCGTACCCGATGACATAAGATCAATTTCCTCCAAGGTAGGAGGTGCTACCTTTACAACAATAGCAGCTTCAAAAGCCTCCTTGGCTTGATTCACTATTCTTGCCCCTGCCTGAACATAGTCTGAGTCTGAGAAATGAATATGTTCCCCAGCTCCTTTTTCTACCCTAACTTCGTGTCCGTGTTTGCAAAGAACTTCTACGGTTCCAGGTGTCAAACAGATCCTATTTTCCTGCAAGGCATCCTCCTTGGGCATACCTACCACAGATCTTACCCGAGGTCTTTTCTTTTCCAAAAGTACCTCCTTAGGAAAGGGGGCTATAAGCGTTTCTTTCACAATCTTTCAAGTCTTAAACCAAATTCTTCCTTCCTTATGATAACTTTATTTACCATGAATAATAGATGTTTTGACGAGCCTTAGATCTTCTCTTAAGATAGAAAGTTCTATTTGTAAACAGGGTCCTTTGAGCAGAGATCTTATCTTCTCTGGCCATTCTATAAAGCAATAATGTCCTGAATCAAAATAATCTATCATTCCCATCTGAATAACCTCCTCTTGCTTTTTTAAACGAAAGAAATCAAAATGATAAAGAAATCCTTCATCAGGGACACTATATTCGTGCATCCACATAAAGGTAGGACTTGTAACAGGATCCAAAACCCCCATATGACCCGCGATTTCCCTTATCCAACTAGTCTTTCCACTCCCCATACCCCCACAAAATAACCATAAACGAGGAGGACTTGGCTTAATTAAAGCAACAGAGGTCCATAAAGCACCTGCTGCCCTAGCCAAATCAGAAAGACTAAGCTCAAAAGATTCACCTAAGGAAAGTTCCAAAACCTAATCAAATCTGATGACATTCATTTCTTTTTGGGTCTCATAATCGTGGGACCTGAATTCCGCTTCTCCATCCAAATCCTCAACTTATGTATCGGTTCCTTTATCCTCCTATACAACGAAAAATGCTTTAAGAAGCCATCCACATGACGATAAAAAGAAAGTCTTCGAAACCTGTACCACCATTCCTGATACCAAGGATATGGATATACGAAATCTACACTATCCCGCCAACCACCCCTGTACCAATGAACAGCATAAGCAGACGGATCTATGAAGGGTCTACCCGCAGCCATAAAAGCCTCCTCTGAAGGATAGTCTTGAATCCCCTTCTTAGCCCCCTCAAGCTGTAAGAGGGGATCAAAAGAATAAAAGGCCTCATATGGGAAGAGATGAATTCCGTCCGAAATATTCTGTTCACCATAACGTGTCAAACCCTTTTCCTTGAGAAGTTCCCTGGACCGAACAGTGACCATATAAACCCTTTTTCTTAGAAAATCTCTTTCCATACCCTCCATCATCTGCTTAGAAAAAGGATGAGCAGGTACCGAGCCCACAAACCCCAACCCTAGAGTGGGAATTTCACCTGGAGTACACAAGGGATTTTCAAAACCTGTAAAGAAGGGGTAAACCAAAAGATCATCCAAGGGTCTGCAAATCTCCTGATCCGTATCCACATAAATCCCACCCTCCGTATAAAGTGCATAAAATCTAATGTAATCCGAAACCATAGCCCACAATTTCTTATTGAAATGATATTGGGTGAACTTTGTGCTACCCATGTCAAAATTGCTCTCGTCCCATCGCTTAATCTCAAAATCAGGGGCAAATTTCTTCCAGGACTCATAACAGGTACGCATGATCCCCGGGGAGGAAAAAGGATCTTTATCTCCGCCCCAAAAATAGTGGAGAATGCGGGGAATTTGTTCCCTCTCCTTTTCAACAGAAAAATTAGATTCTGTCATAATAACCTACACCTATTGCCCACACGCATTCATTTCTTTTTTCTGCCTCTCTTGGGTTTGATGGAGGGCATTGGATTTCGCTCTTCCATTTGAGATATCAGCTTATTAATCGGTTCCTTCATCTTTCTATATATCCAAAAACGCTTCAAGAACCCATTTATACGAGCATAAAGGGAATTGGCACTGAGCTTCTCCCACCATTCATAGTACCACGGATACGAGATCGTCAAATCATCCCACCAAGAACCCCTATACCAATGAATAGCATAAGCAGCAGCATGAATAAAGGGTCTACCCGCAGCCATATAAGCCTCCTCCGAAGGATAATGCTCAGGCTGATGATTACCCCTCCCAAGCTGTTTCAAGGGATTAAAAGAGTGAAAGGTCTCATGCGGAAAAATGTGGGTTCCATCCGAAAGATCCTGCTCACCATAGTGTGCCAAACCTCCTTTCTTAGAAAGTTCCGTAGCCCGAGTGGTAACAATATAGACTCTTTTTCTAGCGAAATCTCTTTCCATACCCTCCATCATCTGCTTAGAAAAAGGATGAGCAGGGATGGAACCCACAATCTCCATCCCCAGATTAGGAAAAGTATCTGGTGTCAATGAGGGGTCTTCAAAACCCATGAAGAAGGGATAAACCAACATACCATCCAAGGGTCTGAAAATCTCTATATCCGTATCCAAATAAATCCCACCCTCCGTATAAAGTGCATAAAATCTAATGTAATCCGAAACCATAGCCCACAATTTCTTCTTGAAATGGTATTGGGTATACTCCGTGCTACCCATATCAAAATTGCTCTCGTCCCATCGCTTAATCTCAAAATCAGGAGCAAATTTCTTCCAGGACTCATAACAGGTACGCACAATGCTTGAAGAAGACGACACAGGATCATCATCCCAAAAATAGTGGAGAATGCGGGGAATTTGTTCTTTCCCCTTTTCCGCAGAAAAATTAGATCCTGTCATAATAATAACCTACACCTGTCGCCCACACGCATTCATTTCTCTTTTCCCCCTCTCTTGGGTTTGATGGAGAGTGTTGGATTTTGCTCTTCCATTTGAGATCTCAGCTTATTAATCGGTTCCTTCATCTTTCTATAAATCCAAAAACGCTTCAAGAAGCCATCCACATGACGATAAAAAGAAAGGTTTCGGAGCCTATACCACCATTCCAGATACCAAGGATACCGCCACTCAACACCATCCTGCCAAGAAGCTATATACCAGTGAACTCCATAAGCAGCGGGGTGAATAAAGGGTCTGCCCGCAGTCATAAAAGCCTCCTCGGAAGCATGGTGTCTGGGATAACGCCTTTCCCACCCAAAGGCTTTGACCGGATTAAAAGAATAAAAAGCCTCATGCGAAAAAATGTGAATGCCTTCCGAAATATCCTGTTCCTCATAGTGCCTCAAACCTTTTTCCTTAATAAGAAATTCTGTGGTCCGAGTAGTATTAACATAGCTTCTTCTTCCTCTTGCAAAATTTCTTTCCATATCTGCCATCATCTGCTTGGGAAAAGGATGAGCAGGTACAGACCCTACAAATCCCATTCCTGTATTCGGGATAGTGTCTGGCGTCAATGAGGGATCTTCAAAAGCCGTGAAGAAGGGATAGATCAAAAGATCATCCAAGGGCCTGATAATTTCCATGTCCGTATCCAGATAGATACCCCCCTCTGTATACAAGACATAACATCGGACATAATCTGATATAAAGCTCCATAGCTTATTCTTGAAATGATATTGGGTGTACTTTGTGCTACCCATATCAAAATTGCTCTCGTCCCATCTCTTAATCTCAAAATCAGGGGCAAATTTCTTCCAGGACTCATAACAGGTACGCAGAATACCTGGGGAAGCAAAAGGATCTTTATCCCCACACCAAAAATAGTGCAGAATGCGGGGAATTTGTTCCTTCCCCTCTTTAGCAACCGATTTTCTATCAATGTTTTTCATATTCTGTCATTTTGATATCCAAGGCACCTAAGAAGGTATCCATCTTCACCTTGACAATGGCTCGGGGATCGGATTCCGAAACCCATATTTTAAGAGGATTGGGTCCCACCAGAAGTCGATTCTTTGGCATAATGGGAGAAAAAACAAGAGTTCTTGTATAGGGTCCCCAAATAGTTTTCACAAGTTCCCTACCTAAATATCTTATGTTAACCGAATAAGTACTATCCTCTTCAAAGATAGGTAAAATAAAGCTATCTCCCTGTTTCAGACTATGGGTATCCATGGTGCGGAGATAATAACTAGCACTCAAAGCATCCTGAACAGGTTGGCTCAAAGGGTAGTTATGTCGTCGGAGAACCTGGGTTGTATCAGGACCTCCTAAGTAGGCAACCTCCACCCGACCCCCCTGCTGATGGAAATAATTGACCTCATATTTTTTATAAGAGTTCTCTTCCATAAATCTATAAAAACGATGAGGTATAAATAAGACCGTATCATAATAGGTAGCCCAGACATGATCTACCTTGTACAAAAAACGAAGAGCACCTATTGTCTTAATTTCCATCCGTATGTGATAACAAGGGTGTCCCTGCACGGAAACTGCATCAGGGTCTATATATGCCCTTGCCCATCCCGCAGAAATCAACCCGTAGCTGGCAGAATAGACGATCGACTCCCCTCTCTCAAGCGAAGAAGAAACTAAATTCTGAGTCAAGTTCCCCACCCTTCTCATTCCTCCACCCCTAATAATATCCGATACGGAACGCCAAGAGATGGAATCCAAAGACATCAGAAGCAACCCCAACACCCCGATCAGACCCAAACCAAGATATCTAATCAAGTGATTTTCCAAAAACCATCCCCGAGTACGCCATACCACAACTCAAGGAGAATAAGACTAGATAGAAGGAAATTATCATCTCCAAAGAAGAAACAAGATACGAAAAAGATAGAGTTGGAACATGATCCCTCAAGAACCCATCCCATATAAATTGCACATACTATATCTAAAATTTGATATCCCCCGAAAACATGTTATCTTCTTGCCCCATGGATCTGTTGGTCTGGTAGTTCAGATGGTTAGAATGCCTGCCTGTCACGCAGGAGGTCGCGGGTTCGAGTCCCGTCCAGACCGCTTTTTTGGGATCTTCAGCGAGGCTTGCGTTCATATGTTTTAGTCATATCTTTTCCTTTCAATTTTAGATTCCGGGTGAGAGGATATCATAAAGTATTGGGGAAAATCTGGGTATGGGTTGTTAGCTCAGTTGGTTTAGAGCACTACCTTGACAGGGTAGGGGTCACTGGTTCGAATCCAGTACAACCCACACAATTAAGCACTAAATGGAGTTATAATACACATAGATATAAATAAATCCAGCAAATTACGAATGGGTCCAAAGAATTGGAGGAAAAGCCTCCTCAGTAACTGTCGGGGTCTGCTGCGGAGGGTGACGGTTTCAAAGATGTCTTTTGGGAAGAATGTGTGAAACATGTTTAATAAGGTAGAAGAGATTGTTGAGCGGTATCGGGAGATTGAACGTAAAATCTCAGATGAGTCTGTTCTGGCAAACCCTGAAGAACTCTCCCGTCTTCACAAAGAATATAAACGATATGGAGAAATTGTAGAACTCTTTGAGGAACATAAACGTATTCAACAAGAACTGGATGAAACCAAGAAAATTTCACTAAGCTCCTCCCAAGACGAAGAATGGAAAGACATGGTTAAATCCGAACTATCTACCCTAGATCGTCAATTGAAAGATCTCAATGGTCAACTCAAAAAAGCACTCATCCCACAAAATCCCTTAGATGAGAAACAAGCGATCGTAGAGCTTAGAGCAGGGACAGGAGGGGATGAAGCTTCCCTATTTGTAGGCGATCTCCTACGCATGTATCAACGATATATAGAAAATAGAAAATGGAAATTCCAAATCATCGACTTCACAGAAGGACCCTCTGGGGGATATAAAGAAGTGATCATGCATGTACTTGGAAAACGAGTATATGGAGAATTAAAATATGAATCTGGGGTTCATCGGGTTCAGCGGGTGCCTAGCACCGAAACCCAAGGACGGGTACATACCTCTGCTGCCTCTGTGGTGGTTCTTCCGGAAATGGATGAGATAGATTTAAAACTGAATATGAACGAAATAAGAAAAGATACCTATTGCTCTTCAGGTCCGGGCGGACAATCTGTCAATACCACTTACTCTGCCATCCGCCTCACACATATCCCCACAGGTATCGTTGTAACCTGTCAGGATGAAAAATCACAGATAAAGAATTTCGACAAGGCCCTCAAAGTACTCAGGGCCCGACTCTATACCGCAGAAAAAGAACGACAACAACAAGAACTCAGTCAACAACGAAGAGATATGGTCAAGACGGGAGACAGATCAGATAAAATCAGAACCTATAATTATCCCCAAGGACGAATCACCGACCATAGAATCAAACACACCGCCTATAATCTAAATTCTTTCATGAATGGAGAAATTCAAGACTTTATAGAAAGGTTGCGTCTACACGAACAGAATTCAAAGCTCGTGTAATTCCTCGGGGTATGAGGATATCATCTGGTCTTTTTTGCACAAGCTCTCGTTGCTTCTACCTTTGTATCTTCGTGTGGACTTGGATCTCCCCATCTTGTCTCTGGCAAACCCATCGGTTTGAAACCCCTGAACAAGATTTAATCTTTTCTTATCCCGAAGACACCCTCCGCTTTGATACGCTCTTGACAGGAAAAGCAAGTATTACTAAAAGATTTAGGGTAAAAAATCCGAATCCAGGGGCTGTTCTCCTGAGAAAATTGGGATTGGAAAAAGAATCAGAATCTCCTTTTTTCATCTACGTAGATGGGGAACAGGCTAAGGTATTTGAGAGAAAATCCATCTTGGGTCGGGATAGCATGTTGGTCTTGATCAATGTCTTCCTGGACGGTCGGTCCAAGATTCCTTTCCCATACAAATTAACCGAACGGTTTTTCTTGGAGATAGAAAAAGGAAAACGATATATACTCCCTCTTTCTGTTTGGGGTCAAGATGTTCGTAGGGAAGAGGATCTCATCATTTCGGATGAGGAAATTTGGGTTCAGGAGGAGCTACCTGTATGGATAGGCCGACGACTTTTGGTAGAGTCTGCTGGCGTCTTGCAAATCAAGGAAGGTGTGCGGATTTTTTTTCAACAAGAATCGTATATAGAGGTACAAGGAAGGCTCCTGGTGGAAGGGACTTCCAAAAATCCTGTGTCTTTTAGATCCGATCGTCTCGACGAAAAACATAAGGATACCCCCGGACAATGGAAAGGTATTCGCCTGCTATCCGCAAAGCCACACCACATGCGTTTCGTACACATTGAAAATGCTGAAACTGGAATACAGGTAGGTGAAGAGGGGGGTGAAGAGCAGGTAGAATTATCCCTTTCCCAGGTTCAGATACGGAACATGCGAGAAACAGGTATCCTGTCATACGGAGCTCAGATTGAAGGAAAAAACATGTTGGTCTATAATTGTGGTAGCTATCTTTTACAACACCTAAATGGC
>JAPOQI010000052.1 GCA_026710765.1 Cytophagales bacterium
CATACTATATTAGACACTGCTAGGTATGATGGGTCTTTTTATACCACTTCTCCGGCGGCTCGCATCTTGGCAGAATTAGCATTGCCGAAGGATTTGATAGATTGGAGCGATGCGGGTGCGATTGCGAATCTGAAAATCATAGCCCCCGCCTGTGGTACGGGAACGCTCCTGGCGGCATCTAAGCAGGTTTGTGTGGATAGGTATCGGGATGCCTGTTTGGAAAAGGGGGGAGTCCAAAGAGATGCGGAAAAAAACATGGATGTCCTTCGCCTCTGTTTGATAGAAGATGTGCTTCATGGTTTAGATATCAATCTCTCTGCAATCCACCTCACGGCGTCCATGCTGGCTTCTGCTGATCCTCATATTGCCTTCAATAGGATGAATATTCATCGGGCTAAGCTCGGTAAATTCGGGGGGGGGGGCGTTTTTATAGGTTCTCCTTCCCTCCTGTCTTCGGGTCAGCTTGCCTTATATGAGGCAGCACACAGCACCCAACAGGTAGAGGATAAGAAAGAGGAAAAGGTAGATTATGGGAATAAGATGGATCTCATTATTATGAATCCACCTTTCACCCGAGGAGATCTACGACATAAGCAGCTATTGGATAATGTCAAAAATGAGGTATTAGACGAAGAAAAGAAATGGATAAAGACACATGGAAATGGAAATGGTTATAAGCTGAGTGCATCAGAATCTTCTCATTTTTTCCATCCCTTATCTCATGGACTCGGGAAGGAAAAAGGGGGGCGATTGGCCATGATCCTTCCCTTCTCAATGCTGATAGCCCCCAAAGGATTGCCTACTCGGAAGTATTTGGCACATCATTGGCATATAGAGCAGGTAATCACTTCCCATGAACTCTGTATGTAATCGTATCACCCTATTTTTATTTTCTTGCTCAGAGTCCAAATCACCTAATAGGTTAAAGAACGCATTTCTGGTCTTATCATCGTCCCCGAATATTCTATTGTCTTCTGCCATAATGTTAGACGATGCCGTCAAGAAAGCACTCAACCTGGACTGGGACATAGATAAGATTAGAAAAACCTTATCCGAAGAACCACGAGTTCAATAACTGAACTTGTAGGAATTATATTATTCCCTAATCTTTTGAAATAGACTATCTATCGCGGTGCGATCAGGTTTGGGTTGGTTGTGTTAGGGTTTCTTGTTGTTTTGCTTTTTGACTTTGTCTTTCCTCTCTCCTTCTTCGTCTCTCTTCCGCTTTTTCCAATCTAATAATCGTATCCTCATATCCTACACCAAATCTCAAATAAACCTTAGGTCGTTCATTAATATCTAAAACAATATTAGAGTAGGTTTCCCTTTGCCTACTTGTCATCTTCCTATACTTTATTCTGTCCCCGTCCTTAGCCCACCAGTACCTTTGAATAGCAAAACAGAAATTAGCAAAAGTAGGATATGCTTCTTTAAACTGGGCTTGTTTCTGTGGGTCATCTTCATACGACAAAAACTCATTCCTTAAGTTTCTTATCTGCTCTCTATGCCTTTGTTCGGATTCTGTATCACCTAACATGTTGAAGAACGCATTCCTCATTTCTTTATCCTTACCGAATATTAAATTCTCATCTGCCATAACATTCCAAATATATACATTTTTTTTATTTGCAAATATTTTATACTTTATTAGGGTGCTTGAAATTACTCTCTGTGGGGGGTGGCACAATACCCTATCTTGCTATCAGGAAGGTGCCACTTGGGGGTCTTCATGTCCCAGACGTCCGAGAGGCCTCCATACGGGAACCCCTGGCAGCCGCACAAAAGGCATATGAGAAGTCACCTCTTAAAACCTTGAAGGATGCACAAACAGATGAGGTCCGAAAGGCATTAGACGATGCCGTCAAGAAAGCACTCAGCCTGGACTGGGACATAGATAAGATTAGAAAAACCTGATCCAAAGAACCGCGGGTTCAATAACTGAACTTGTAGGAATTATACAATTCCCTAGTCTTTTGAAAAAGACGAGCTATCGC
>JAPOQI010000033.1 GCA_026710765.1 Cytophagales bacterium
TTTCTAGCAAGCTGGGTTTGTGGGTGAAGAAGAAGGGGATTTCTCCGCTCCTGGTAGGATGCGATGTGTATAGACCCGCTGCTGCCGAACAACTCAGATTGATGGGGGAGAAGGCAGGTGTAGCTGTCTATACCGAAGAAGAACAAAAAGATCCTGTGCAGATCGCACAGCATGCACTCAACTACGCTGCGGAACATCAGCACAAAACACTAATCGTGGATACCGCAGGACGACTCTCGGTAGACGAAAATCTTATGAAAGAACTACGCAGTTTGAAGGAAATCTTGAAACCCCAAGAAAGTCTTTTTGTCGTGGACTCCATGACAGGACAAGATGCTGTGCGTACGGCTCAATCTTTTCAACAACAGGTGGATTACGAAGGTGTTGTCCTAACGAAGTTGGATGGAGATACCCGTGGGGGTGCTGCATTAAGCATACGGAATAGTGTGGACAAGCCGATCAAATTTGTTTCGGTCGGAGAACGGGTAGAGGCCCTAGAACTATTCTACCCAGATAGAATGGCACGTCGAATATTAGGAATGGGAGATGTTTTGTCCTTTGTGGAAAAGGCACAAGAAAACTATGAAGACAAAGAAATAAGGCGACTCTCCAAAAAAATTCATACAAACCGCTTCGACCTAAACGATTTCCTAACACAGGTACAAAAGATGAGAAAAATCGGATCCGCAAAAGAGATCCTGGATATGCTGCCAGGGAATATGAAGAAGTCAATACCCTCCTCGGATCTCATAGAAAATAATCTCAAGAATGTGGAAACCATCGTCTCCTCCATGACCCCCACAGAACGAAAAGAACCCAAAATATTGGACAGAAGTAGAAAACAACGTATTGCCAAAGGGAGCGGAACCTCACTCCAACAAGTCAATGGCCTCCTGAAACAATATGAAATGGCTAAAAAGGCTATGAAAAACCCCTCCGCAAATTGGAAAACCTTTTTCTCTAATCAGTAAAAAAACAAAGAATAGATGGAAACGAAGGAAAAAAAACTGAACCTGGCAGATAAGACCATCTTCATGGGAGATAATCTCCCCATCATGCGAGGCATGAACTCGGAATGTGTAGACCTAATCTATCTAGATCCTCCCTTCAATAGTAATGCAAATTATGCGGCGCCCATCGGATCTAAAGCTGCGGGTGCGGAGTTCAAAGATACCTGGACCCTAGAAGACGTAGATATTAGTTGGCTAGATCTCATGGAAGCCAAATATCCAGCTATGCATCGGGTCATCCAAGCCACCATGAGAAATAGTGATAAGGCCTATCTGATCTATATGGCAATCCGTCTGATAGAAATGCACCGAATCCTCAAAAATACCGGCAGCATATATCTCCATTGTGACCCCACCATGTCACACTATCTCAAACTCCTCATGGATGCCATCTTTGGACGAAAAAATTTTAGAAATGAAATTGTGTGGTGGTATAGAAAATTCGGACAAGGAAGAAAAAATTTCAAAAAAGATCACGATGTCATCTTGTATTATTCCAAAACGGAAAATTGTAAATTCACACCCCAATATGTTCCGTTTGCCCCTAAAACCAAGCCTGCAAAATATGGTCGGAAGATACAAAATGGAAGAGTCGTGGAAGATAAAACCGTATTGATGAAAGATATCCGAGATGAAAGTCGGGGAACCGTGGCAGGTAATACCTGGGAAATTTCTTTCGTTCGCTACAACTCTAAAGAAAATACAGGCTATCGTACCCAAAAACCCCTAAAATTATTAGAAAGAATTATTCAAGCCTCCTCCGATGAGGGGGATATCGTCTTGGATCCCTTTTGTGGGGGTGCCACCACGTGTGTGGCCGCTGAAAGATTGGGTCGGGGATGGATCGGAATTGATTTCTCCCCGAAGGCGGTCCAACTGGTGGAAGAACGAATTAAAGAAGAACTATATCAGGATATCAGAGCTCTTAAGCATACTCCCAAACGTACCGACCTAAGAAAACTCCCAAAATACAACTCTCCCGAAAACAAGAAAAAACTCTACGGAGAACAAATGGGGTACTGCAATGGCTGTGGCATACACTTCAATTATAAAAACCTTGACGTAGACCACATCATTGCCCTGGCTGTGGGCGGAACAGATCATATAGACAATCTGCAATTGCTCTGCGGACATTGCAATAGCATTAAGGGTCAGCGGGGGCAAGAATACCTGATTGCCCGACTTAACAGCTATTCCAAACCCCAACCCATCGCTTGGAACAGAAAAATAAACTGAAAAAGATTATATTGAGATATGTGCTATTGCTGCTATGAGGAGTATTTCTGTGCTTGGGTCTGTGAACTCCCGTTTTTCTGTCGGGTGATCTTACCCCCATTCATCGTTCTGGGTGTGGGACTGCTTATTATGATCCCCTGGAAGCGTTTATGGAGGTGGATAAGGAACAAGCTGTGCCCTAAGAAGAAAACTGAAGAGACAAAGGAAAGCGAGTCTAAAGAAGGTCATGGGAAAGACATTGCCATTATGTTGGTCTCCGTGATAGTGGCTGGTTTGGTCAGTTTTTTCTACATAGATTGCCACAACACATGCTCTGAGTATACGGATCACACGATGATCAGGACAGCCGTTTTCTTAGGAGGAACCTGCCTGGGGATTGGGATATCTTTGCTCAGCATCCGCCGTTCGCAGAGAATGGACAAGCAAA
>JAPOQI010000032.1 GCA_026710765.1 Cytophagales bacterium
CATTCTTAGTTCTCTGGTGAGTACCCACATCCCCCAATGCATTAAAGAATGCATTACGCACTTCTTCATTATCCCCGAATATTAAATCGTCGTTCGCCATAATTATATTTTATTTAAAGGTTTATCAATAAGAGATTATGTGCAGAATATAAGGATATTCCTTGTTATAGCCCTTCTTTTCTGAAGAAACCTTGAACTCGGTAGAGTCGTAGAATTTGTCCTTTGTGGATTTCCATATCCTCGTATTGTGGATTTTCGGATCGGAGGATGACATGTTCTTGATCTTTTCTTCCTCTCATAAGATATTTTAGGAGTCGGTGCTCGTCTGTGATGATGACATGGGCTTGTCCATAGTTGATGAGGGAATGATCTCTAAGCCTTTTTAGGAAAACCATATCTCCTGCTTGATAAGCAGGATCCATACTATCCCCGTAGACATAAATAGCCACGTCGCTATCCCGGACCCCTTGAAATTCTCGGGGAACGTATCCTATGATACTTTCAGGGTCTTCCCAAAACTTAATATTATCTCCTGCGGAAACTAATATATCATAGATGGGGATGGGGTTTTCCTTCTTTTCAGAAGATTTTAGGAGTTTACTTATGAGCATATCTCCGTTTCCGAGCAGAAGCCAGTTCATATTCAGATCTGGAAATGTTTCAGACAGATCACAAAGGACCTTATAAGAAGGTTTGTGTTGTTCCTTTCTAAAGAGCCGATTTACCTTTTCACTTTGCTTATATCCCAATTTTTGACTGAGTTGGTGTGCAGATTTTACTCCCACATATTTCATAAATTCCTGTAACCTTTTAGAAAAGTTTGTTTTATTATTCAAATTTGTTTGCATAACTTGATAAGTTTTGATAAATTTATTCAAACAATCATGTAATCATAGGTATATTTATTCCAACCATCATGTGTATTATTATGTATGTCATGTTAAACAACGTTTTCTTTCTGTTCTTTTGGATTGGTATTTTATTGTCTGCAAGGAATCTAGAATATGTTGTATTGAGGACGGGTCAGGATACGTATTTATCAAAAATATTTCACGGAACTTGGAAAAAAACATTCCATTTGAATATGAGGCATCATAACCCCTTTTGGTTCCCGAATTTTCGAATAATCCTGCGAATACCTCCCTAAAAAAAGGGCAGCCCCCGGGGAACCTTCTTCCCACAAGGGGCTGCCTCAACCACGACACAAACACGAAACAGGTTGAATATATAATTTTCGAACGTAAATAACAAGTCCGGAAAAAGAAATCTGCTTTCATACAATAATTCCAACAAGTATTCAACAAAACGGGTGAAATGAACATAAATACAGAAAAAAAAGCGCCTCAGGGCATATCAACTCAATATAAAGGCATGGAAAAAATCATGAATACCTATCTCCGAGCTGAAGAGCAGCTCGAAAAGATCAAGAAGAAAGAAGAGGATGAAATAACAAAGGTCAGAGAAAAATATAGACAGGAAACTGCCAAACTATTCCTTATTCACTCAACCTGTTCAGAACAATTGCAACTTTTTTCTCTACAACACAAAAATATTTTAAAGAATGAGCAAAAAAAGATCGTATTGGGTTCAGGTTGCATTGAATTTCATCCTTGTCCGCCTCGTCTCAGTAAAAGTCCAAATCTGAGTTGGGACATGATACTGAGCCGAATGCGGGAAGAGAATATATCATTTATACAAACTGAACATAAAGTAAATGAAGAAAAAATCCTGAGGGAATCATCATCTCCTTCTGTGCAGGATATGATGAAAAATTTGGGGCTTCAAATTCATCAGGATGAATACATCGAAATAAAGCCCTTGGAAAAAGAAAATTTGTCATCTAATCAAAAAATATCTACAAAAACACATCATGAACACTTACAAGGTTAAAAGAAATCAACGAATCAAAAAGGAGTTTTCACACATGTATGACAAGAAAAAACTCCGTATAGACCATTGTCTTAACGTGCTTGCCGAACGTTATGGCATACAACCTTCTACAATCATGCATATTATCAAAGGCTATGGTGTATATGGGGAAGAGCTCTAGCTCTCCCTATGTTGTCTAATTAGACTATATATCATCGGATATATCATCCGCTAAAGAGAGGGGATTCCAAAAAACTTTGTGAAAATCAACAACCCGATTGTCTTTTATGCGAATCCCCTCCCTTTCTAGCAACTCCTTCATAGATAAATTCTTAGAAAAATGTACCTGACCCGTCAATTGACCTACCCTATTCACGACCCGATGAGCAGGTACATAAGGAATTCTTCCCCGAGAAGAATTCAATGCCCAACCCACCATTCGGGCAGATCCACCCGAGTATAAGGCTCGGGCAATAGCACCATAGGTGCTTACCCGCCCCTTCGGAATCTGAGCAACTATCTCCAAGACATCTTTGAAAATATCTATATCTTTCATAAACTGGACCTTCGTTTTCTGATTCTAAAGACTTAGATTAAAAGGGTAATGGAAAATACGAAAAAAGAGAATACCTTGGGTGATAAAAGGGTCGTGTTGGTGACGGGTTCCGGGGGTGCTCTGGGCAGAAGCGTGGTTTCTCGCTTGCGTCAGGATTTTTATGTTTTGGGAACCGGAAGAAAAAAAATAGAAGACAAGGTAGA
>JAPOQI010000031.1 GCA_026710765.1 Cytophagales bacterium
CAACAGGCCATCGGGCGGCTTCTATTATCTCTATCTGAGCCTTTATAATAGCGAAGATGGCTCAGGCGAGCCTGCGGGGAAACGAGAGATTAAATTTCGTATAATAAGCATCTTTGATCATTTGAACCCTCAGCTTGAGATGCCCAATTTTGAATCCTATCGCATAGCCCCTCCTGAAGAAGGCGTTCCCAATGTGGAGTTTTTCGCATATAGCAACGTAGATGCCACCGTACGATATTTCATTGTCTCAACAGAAAGCCCTTTCTACACGAATAGGTCTCAGTACCCAGTGGATTTTACGGAACTGGCAGATGCCGCAGATCCCAACTCGGGCTTCTATCCTGCCCCCGAAATCATTTATGATGAAACGGGGGCAGGCAAAATCTTAGCCGAAGTCCCCGCAGGACGATATGCTTTGCTCTACTCCAAGCGAGATGCACTTGGGTATCGTACCTTCGCAACAAATTCATTTATCGTCCCCGAAGCAGGTTCCTCCATAGGGGACCTAGAAAGCATACATCCTCAATTTGCGGTCACCCAGGTGAAAAATAATGCCATCCGCCTGATTCGCAAAGGCCCTGTCTTTGCCCCGAATGCCTCAGAAGAGATAAAGGCGGCTTTCCAAGGATATAGAATCTATATCAGCACGGGTTTCAATCCAATAGGTGGTGGTTCCAAAGTTTTTCTCGGGCATGAAGTAGGGGATGCTGTCAATCCTTTCCCTGCCGACGTTAATAGTAGTCTCATAGATATCCCCAGGGCAGCGGATCCCGAAGAGACTGCCAGCTCGCCTGTGGAAATTGGTCCAGGTCATGTAGTCAATCCACCCCGACCCGACACAAGCTATTTTATTTATGTAATCGCTGTGGCAGAGAGAGGGACAGGTACCATGCAGGTGCTCAGAGCCTCCACAGGCAGCGATGACGATTGGTCGGCCGCAGATGGGGATGTATACGTGTCTGATAAGGATGCGAACTCTTTTACGCTTCGGGTACCTGAGATCCCTACGGGTCTGCGCTATGAGATAGTTGTGGTGGATGAAGCGAATGCGGAACTTATTGAGAGCAGTTTTTTATCTTCTGTCTGGGATGTGGCAGCCCCCGCATCGGGTTTTTATAAGCATAGGGAATTTGGAGCGGGTGCCCAAACAGATTGGGCAATCACAGATAATGATGCGACCCGTACAGATTATCGGGTCTTCATTCGGATTTGGGCCAGTGGACGGGCTACATCTTTTGGTCCTTATCAATTGAAGGTTCATTTGAATCAGGAAACCCCTGCCCTGAGCGAATTGGAAGATGAATTGGCATATACTGCTGTGCCTGCACCCCAGGCGATTGCCTTGACCCGAGAGAAGCAGATTGAAACAGGTACATGGCATTATTATTACCTGAGTGAAACGCCCCTTCCCTCCTTTGATCCCAGCTTTGTCGTAGATGGGGCCTCTCATCATAGCGATTTTTCTGATGCCACCAGATGGCAAAGAGAAGATGCATATTCAGGCAGTGGTTCCTCCTTTTCGGTGAACTTTGACAATCTGGAATATGAAACAGATTATCATGCTTATGTCATCGCACGGGAAGTAGAAACTAATCATAGAGGAAAGCCCATTGCCTATCAGCATCTCCAAGCCCGAACGCTTGCGCGCCCTCCGCCCGCAAGACCTCTTTATGATTATGAGCTTGACAACATCTCAGATTTTGGAAGTGTTAATATTTATTCCACCCGCGTTAGTCACGTTCCTGCGGATGAGATTCATCATTTGATTATCTCTGCTACGGGGGTACCAACAGGCTCTCTGTTGAATTCGGTAGGGGATGAGGTGACGGGTTTGGGAACAGATCCCAGGCTCCAGCAATCTAAAACCCTCAGCGGTGGGACTGCGACTGGTCTTAACTCTAATATTGTTTTTACGGGTTTCACCCCAAATGAGCGTTATAACGCCTATGCTATTGCCGTTCGGGGTACGCATCGGGTGGTTCAGCATTTTTCTGTACTAGCGAAAGGACCCCTCCCTCCTGATAACCCTGAATTTGCTTGGACCGCCTCATCGGCAGATGGCTTTACTTTATCCCAGGGTGGGAATGTGCCCGAGCATGTGCATTATCAGGTGATTGTCTCTCGTACAGCAATAGGTGATATTTTTAGCAAATTGAATTCGGTTAGGGATGCCGTGACGGGTATATCCGATGACCCCACACAACAGCAATCGCAGACCCTCCCGCCGGGAGAAGCCCGCCGTGTAGTTTTTACGGGCTTGACACCGGGTGCGCAGTACTATGTTTATGCCTTGGCTTTCAGGGAATATGCTGATATAAGGGGTCAGACGAATTTAAGGCCTGTGGCAGGTATTCCGCCTGAGGTTCCTTCTTATCAGGTTTCACCTATTCGTGAGGGTCTTCAATTCTCAGCCTCTGGGGTTGTCCCTGCGGGCGAGACCTATCATGTGATTGTCTCCAAGACGGACTTAGGGAATGTTGCGAATAAATTGACTTCGGTACGGGATATTGTGAGTCATAGTGAAGCCACAGAACGGCAGTCTCGGATTATAGATGCGGGAGGATCGCGTTCGGTCTCTTTCACGGGCTTGGAAGGGGGTGCGGCGTATTATGTTTATGCTATTGTATTGAAGGGCGATCATCAGATTACACAGGTCTTTAACCCTGCGAAATATGCTGCGGGTTCGGATGATTTGCCGAATATACCTTCTTTCAGCAAGGATGATACCTATAATGTGAGTGGTGCATTTAGGGTACAGGGGACTGTCTCCGAGGGGGAGACCTATCATGTTTTGGTCGCCCGCAAGCCCATAGATGCTGTGGGCGATAAGGTTTCGGATGATGGCGTGACGGGCTTGGGGACGGAGCAATATTCCAAAACCCTAGCTGATGGGGCTGCTTCGGCGACCTTTACGGATTTGGTACCTGGCTTAGCATACCATGTATATGTTTTTGCATTTAATTCTTCTGGGCAGGTCTATCAATATCTTTCTGTGAAGACGGGAGGTACTTTCCCTACGGTTCCGGCAGCTTCCTCCTATCGTGTTTTAGCGATTCGTGGGGGCCTTCAATTTGTACAGGAGGGTAATGTTCCCGCAGACGAGACCTATTATGTGCTTGTCTCCAAGACGAAGATCACGGACCTCAATACGAATTTGGCATCCGTGCGGGATCAGGTAAGGGATGGGAATCAGACCCAACAGCAGGTACAACGTATTGCTTCAGGTATGCCTCGGCGCTTATCTTTTAGGGACCTGACAGTCGGTGCAGATTATTATGTGTATTCGGTTGTAGCGAAGAGTATTCATCGGGTTTCTCAAGATTTTGAGCCCGAGAAATATGCTGCGGGTTCGGTATTTTTACCCTATCTGCCGGCCTTGACACGGGATGAGGCGGGGTCTTCTGGATCGGGGTCTTTAACCTTGAAGCAGAAGGGTAATGTTCCCGCAGAAGAGACCTATTATGTCTTTGTCTCCAAGACGCGGGTAGCTAATGCTGGATCTAAGGTTCTAGGTGCTAGGGTTCGCGGGTTGGATGCGGCTCAGGCATCCCAGCAGATCGCTTCGGGAGAGGCTCGCACAGTAAAATTCACGGACTTGGAACCCAGTTTGAATTATTATGTTTATGTGATTTCGGTGAGGGGTATTTATCGGGTGGTACAAGATTTCAGGGCCAGGGCAGGGGGTGTGCCTTCCGCACTCAGACCTATCAAGCCCGCTTTAGCAAAAGATAGCACGGATACGACAGCTGGATCCCTGACACTGAAACAGGAAGGAAAGGTACCTGTGGGCGAGACCTACTATGTGATCCTGTCCAAGGTGAAGATAGCTAATGCGGGCCCCAAGGTTTTAGATACTGTGGTGCGTGGCTTGGATACAGATCAGCCCTTCAAGAAGATAGCCCCGGATGCCGCTCGGACGCTAATCTTTACGGATTTGGAACCCAGCTTGAATTATTATGTGTATGTGATTGCGGTGAAGGGTATTTATAAGGAGGTACAGGATTTCAGAGCTACTTCGGGTGCTTTGGCGTCTGTTTCTGCTCCTAATTATAAGGTATCGTCTATATCTGCTGGGTTGCGTTTTACGCAAGAAGGCAAGGTACCTGCGGGCGAGACCTATTATGTAGTTGTATCCCAGAAAGCTATCTCTGAACTTGTATCCAAGCTCAGGGGTGATGGTGTGGATGGTCTTAGGAATGATGCAGATGGGAAGTTTGCCGTGATAGATGCAGGAAAGCCACGTACCGTGGACTTCACAGACCTAAGTCCCAGTACAAGCTATTATGTCTATGCCATATCTGTACGTGGGGAGCAGAAGGTGGCACAAGTATTTAGTCCTGATAACTATGCTTCGGGTGACTTGAGATCAGAGGGCTCTTTGCATGTACGGGAGCGCGAGCGATCTTCTTCTGTAGTTTATCCGAATCCGAGCTCTGGGGTGGTTTATATTTCGGATGGGTACCTTGGGGATGTACTTCGGATCTATTCAGGCTTTGGGCTTTATTTGGGTGAATATGTTTTGAACCTACCTGGGGGTGGTGTGGATTTGTCGGCGTTGAAGGCGGGTCTGTACATAGTAGACCTCAAGGGTATACGGTATAGGGTGATTATAAAATAAGGGAATTATATCTATTGAATCTCTTAATATAAATGAAAGCAAACTTTAAATCAAACTTGATGTACCGTAGGGATAACCTTGAAGTCCTGCGGGAAATGAATTCGGAGACTGTGGATCTGATTTACCTGGATCCACCCTGGAATAAGAACGATACCTTTGTTGGGAGTCAGGGCAAGGGCGTTCAAAAGATTAAGGAGTGGTTCATAGAGATACAAAAGCGGGGGGAATTCCCTGATAAGGACTTTGAAGTGATATTTAAAGATGGCCCCTCTTTTAAAGATATTTGGAGAGATTCGGATGTCAATCAAGAGTGGCATTCTGAAATAGATGAAAGAGTTCCCTCTCTGATCCCTTATTTGAGCGGGATCAAGGGTCATACCGAACATGGGGGGTATTTCTATTTGATTTTTATGATGATCCGTCTGATGGAATTGAAAAGGATACTAAAACCTACGGGTTCTATCTACCTACATTGTGATCCCACGATGAGCCATTATTTGAAGCTTTTGATGGATATTATATTTGGAGACAAGAATTTTCAAAATGAAATTGTATGGAACTACAAAGGGACCACCAATTCCCCACATAGATTCGCTAGAAAACATGATGTTCTTCTCCTGTTTACTAAGGGAACAAAACATCTATTTTTTGCAGATTCGGTTCGCGTTCCCTATGAAAACTCAGACAAATTTATTCAGGACAAAACAGGGAGATGGTATAAAAAGTGGTCCAAGGGCAAAAATTATTATCCGGCACAGCTTTTCCAGGATGGAAAATGGGTACTCAAAGGAAAATATCAATATGATGTGTGGAATGATATTCCGTCCATGTCCACGAGTCATGGAAAAGAATATTTAGGCTATCCCACCCAGAAGCCCCTGAAATTATTGGAACGCATTATCAAGGCTTCCTCCAAGAAAGGAGATCTAGTATTGGACCCCTTTTGTGGCTGTGCTACTACTTGCGTGGCAGCGGAGAACTTGGGTAGGAAATGGGTTGGGATAGACGAGTCTGAGCTATCGTATTACATGAACTACTATCGGCTACGTACATGGGACCCCCTACTTCAAGAGGGAAAGGCGCCCCCCGCTATCTTTCTTATAGATAAGAAGGATGATTTTCCTGTTCGGGAGTTTGCATCTCACGATGAAAAAGAGGAGTACGACCAGAGACGGATAACACGGAAGGATGTAGAGGGTATAAGGCAGAAACGGAAGAAAAAAATGCCCCTCAAAAAAGAAGATGAGGCGGCATTGAGAGAGTTGTTATATCACGATCAGGGAGGGTTATGTGCGGGGTGTGACTACCCGAAAAACAAGCATGATTTTCATTTAGATCACATCAAACCGAAATCCAAGGACGGGGTGCATGACGAAACGAACCGACAATTGTTATGTGGGTCCTGCAATCTAATTAAGGGGGACAGAACGATGGAAGACCTTTGGAAAAGACTAGTGGAATTGAAAAGGATAACAAAAGCAACCTTCCCCATATTGAGAGCCAAATTTGAAAGGAGTCAGTCTTTTTTCAATAAAGGTGATACAGAAGGTATATAGCTCCCTAAAATAATGAAAAATCTACACGGCGTTTTTGTGGGGTCTGACGCAACCTTTAAAGGTCTTCTGAGGCTAGTAACCGAGGCTTTGTTAAAAGCTCAAAAAGCCAAACCATTTATTAAGTGGGCCGGGGGGAAAAGAAAACCACTAGATGTGCTGATTCCCTGAATGATTTTATCTAGTATAGGTATTGTATAGTATATTGGGGTCGTGCGAATAATTATATCAGGTGCAGGCGATGTAGGGTTTCACGTTGCCAAGCTCTTAGCCAACGAGGGACATGATATCACTGTGATAGACAAGAACGCTGGCCGCTTGGACTATGTTTCTGCCCATTTAGATGTGGCTACATTGCGGGGGAGTTCTTCTTCTCCTGTGATTTTGCGAGAGGCAGGCGTGTCTAAGGCTGATTTACTCTTATCGGTCACCTTTTCAGAGGATACCAATATTGCTACCGCTCTGATTGCAAAACAAATGGGTGCAAAGAAGATACTAGCTCGGGTAGATAGCGATGAGTTTCTTGAAACCGTGGAGGGGTTCAATCTCTCCGGTGAGGGTATAGATGAAATAATTATTCCAGAACTGCTCGCTGCAAGGGAAATAGCACATCTGTTGAAACAGTCTGCCGCAACACATACTTTTGATTTTGGAGGCGGTGCTTTAGTACTCTTAGGCGTTTCGGTAGATACGCGTTCAAATCTGTTGGGCTCTATGCTGAATCGTATCGCCAAGGAGTATCAAGTCGATAGCTTTACAAATGTGGCTATTTTGAGAGGGAACAAAACCATCATTCCTTCAGGAGATACAACCTTTGAACTCAATGATCATGCATATTTTATTTGTACGCCTGAGGGTGTAAAGGAGATTATGAGATTGAGTAAAAAACCTCCTCTTCATGTTAAAAATGTAGCTATCCTGGGGGGTGGAAAGTTGGGAGTCTACACGGCCCGATGCTTGTGCTTGTCGGACGACTATAATATTAAGTTGATAGAAAAGGATAAAGATAGATGCTATGAGTTGGCTGATCAGTTTCCTGACCTCTTCATGATAAATGGGGACGGTCGGGATGCAGAACTCCTAAGTGAGGAGGGTGTGGAAGAGATGGATGCGTTCATTGCGGTGACAGGCGATTCGGAAACGAATATTATTTCCTGCCTGTTGGCAAAAAGAAGAGGCGTAGTTCGTGATATTGCTCTGGTGGAGAATATAGATTATATCCATCTCTCACAAAGTATAGGCGTGGAGACCATGATTAATAAAAAACTCATTGCTGCTAATTCTATATTTAGATATGTCCGCAAGGGGGAGGTTGTGTCGCTAACCAGCTTGTATGGCGTAGATGCTGAGGTTTTAGAATTTCAGGTTCCAGAGAATTCAAAAATCTTGCGGGGGAAGGTTCAGGACTTGAATTTTCCCAAAGATGCTGTTTTGGGAGGCGTGATTAGGAATGAAAAGGGATATGCGATTCGGGGAGATTTTACCTTCTTCCCTGGAGATCACGTGGTTGTTCTATGTAGGGCAGGCTCTATTCGTGAGGTGGAGAAGTTTTTTAGATGATGCTTTCTAAGCTGAAGGGGGCATGCGGAACATCCTGGCTAAATTCAGATACTATTTTCAATCCATATGGACAAACCGCCTCCGAGTTCTTTTAACCGTCTTTATGATGGCTACGGGTATTTGTTGTTTGGTCGGAATGGTTACGACTATGGAGGGTTTAGAATCTACGGTAGAAGGGGTTTTTGAAGCACAGTCCAGCACCGTTTTTCGCCTTGTTGCTCAAGAACCCAGTAGTCTATTTCGCGATAGGGGTAAAAGGAGGGGGGGACGGGCACTTAGATATGATGAAACAAAGCGGTTTGTAGATGAGATGGGAAAATATTCAGATGTGTTTGCCAGCCTGAAGGCTTATGGGGCGGATGTACCCCTGGTGAATCTGGAAAATACGCAGATCCTTCCAGGGAAATATTCAATCCTGGGTGGGGATGAAAAGACCCTACTTGTAGAATCTGTTTCCCTTATTCAGGGTAGGAACTTTTCCATTCAAGAGGTCCGGACGGGAAGAAAGGTAATCTTGATCGGGGAGGGTGTTAGGGATGGGCTCTTCGTTGAGAACAATGTGGTAGGGAAGGTGATTCGGGTCCAGAATAAGGATTGTACCATCATAGGCGTTCTGAGCTCCGAAGGTGCAGAAACGGACGTACACAATACGGTGGTGATGCCCTTTCTTGTAGCCAAAACGCTCCAAACCAAATTGAACTACTCGGCTTCTGTACTTGTAAGTGAGAAAAATAAACTAGAAGAGCTCATGCGAAAGGCTGCACTAGTCATGCGGGAAATCAGACGCGATAGACCTGGAAAGGAAGATTCCTTTGGACTAGTATCCAAAGACATGTATTTGTCCAAATTTCGACAGCTAATGGGTTATATTTCAATTGGGGTGGGTAGCATTAGCTTTATTACGCTGCTCTGTGCCAGCGTGGGTCTCGCAAACATTATGCTTGTATATGTGAAAGAGCGGGTACGAGAAATCGGACTCCGAAAGGCCGTCGGGGCTACGCCTACCATGATACGGAATCAGTTCTTGGTGGAAGCCATAATAATATGTCAAATGGGAGGAATATTGGGTATATTTATGGGCTTCCTGTGCGGAATGATAACCACTAATTTGATAGACATACCCTTCTTTCTACCCTGGAAATCTATTCTCCTAGGAATAGGGTTGAGTTTTTTAGTAGGCTGTCTTTCGGGTTATTTTCCCGCATATTTGGCGTCCAGACAGGATCCCATATCATCTTTAAGGCATGAATAGTCGGATTATTTTTATTTTTTTCTTCTCAGCACTGCTCAGCTACGGTCTTTCTGCGCAGAAGATCTATAGCCTCAGTGGAGTTTATAAGGGCGAAAACCTGTGGGTGCAAAATCCCTTCTTGCCTAAGACACAGGAATTTTGTGTACAACAGGTCCGACTCAATGGAAAGACCATTCTTAAGGATATTAAGCTATCTGCCTTCCAAATAGACATGGATATGTATCTCAGGTCCCGGAATTTATATGATCCTGTCCGTATTTCTCTTGTGCACGAGGAAGATTGTGTTCCTCATGTTCCCAATGTGGAGGTGATTTCTCCGGACGCATCTTTTCTCTTTACGAGTGTCTTCATTTCCGCTGATACCTTGTATTGGGAGGTAAGGGATGAGGCGCCCAAGGCTGAATACCTTGTGGAAAGGTTGCAGGAAGTGGGGAGATGGGAACATCAAACCCGTGTTCCTGTAGATAGAATCGGAATGGAGAGAAGCTATTTCGTGATCCCTGAGTTTAAGACGGGATTGAATAAATTTAGAATCAGGTATATATCTCCCGATCAGGAAGATATCCTTTCTATGTTTACCGAAACACATTATGCAGCTAAGGAGATTAATTTTTATCCGCTCCCTGTTAAGGATAAAATGACGCTCTCAAAAAAGACCTATTTTGAAATACTCAATCTTAAAAATGAGGTACTCCTCAAGGGGGATGTACGTGTTATACCCCTCAGAAGACTTCCCCCGGGGAGTTATTATATTGTCTTGGATGGAAGAAAATATCCATTCGTAAAAAGGTAGAAACTCATATGACTTCGGGCTCCTTGGAAGATATTATTGCCCATACCAAGGCATATGGTTTTCTTTTTCCGTCCAGCGAGATATATGGAGGGATTCAGGCAGTTTATGATTATGGCCCCTGGGGTGCGGCCCTGAAAGAACGGGTAAAGACCTTGTGGATGGACACCATGTTAAAGCACCATACTAAGATTGTGGGCTTGGATGCCGCTATTTTCATGCACCCTAAGGTATGGGAGGCTTCTGGTCATCTCGAACAGTTTGATGACCTGTTTATAGACTCTAAGGAGAGCCAGAAACGATATCGTGTAGATCACATGGTGGAAGAATATATACAGACCCATGCGGTATCTGAGGATTTTAGAGAAAAATGGCAACGCGCTTTCGCAGGGGGTGATTTGGATCAAATCCTTCACTTCTTGAAAGAAGAAGCTATTTTAGAAGTACAGGAAAAAGGGAACGCGACGAACTGGACAGCGATTCGTAGAATGAACCTGATGTTCCCTACACAGCTGGGGGCACAGGCTGGGAATCAAGATACGGCTTATCTTCGTCCGGAGACAGCACAAGGGATTTATGTAAATTTTCTTCAAACACAAAAGTCACTTCGTCTATCCCTGCCCTTTGGAATTGCGCAGATTGGAAAAGCCTTTCGGAATGAATTGATAGCACGACAGTTTATTTTTAGGATGCGTGAATTTGAGCAAATGGAAATGCAATTCTTTGTACCCCCTGATGAAGAAAAAACGTGGTTTTCTTTCTGGAAAGAGGCCAGAAGGCAGTGGTATGTTGCCTTGGGCATTCCTGAAAAAAACCTACAGCTTATGCCCCATGAAAAGCTCGCACATTATGCTTCAGATGCGGTTGATATTGTTTATGATTTTCCTTTTGGATTCAAGGAGGTAGAAGGTATACATGCTCGGGGGAATTTTGATCTTAGTCAGCATGAACGTGCTTCGTCTAAGAAGATCAGATATTTTGATTCCAGGCGTAAGACCTCTTATATCCCGCATGTGGTAGAAAGCTCTGTGGGGCTGGATAGGCTCTGTTTGATGATCTTATGTCATGCTTTTGTTCGAGAGAATGTACAAGGGAAAGAGCGGGTTTATCTTCGTTTTCCGCCCTACTTAGCACCCGTTCAGGTGGCTATATTTCCTTTGGTCGCTAAGGAGGGTTTGCCTGAGCGGGCACAAAGACTACGGGATGAGTTAAAATATGAATTCGCTGTCTTCTACGAAGAGGCGGCTTCTATTGGAAAACGTTATACCCGACAAGATTTGATAGGAACCCCCTATTGCGTGACCATAGATCACGAAACGCTTGCTGATGAAAAGGTTACACTACGGGATCGGGATAATATGAAACAGGAACGTGTTCCCATATCTAAGATTAAGGATATATTGAAGGTGCATTTTTCTACCCAGTCTTTTTGGAACTCCCTGCCCGCATAGATATGATGTGGAAAATATGGAACAGCTTCTTGATTCCTGCCTTGGGACTAATCTGTGGAGCTGTTTGGGCATGTACGGGTGGGGTCAAGGAGAAAGCGGCCCTGCCACGTTCCAAGGCACTGGCACGTACTAGTTTATCTGTGTTGTCTTCTCGGGAGCTTAGTACGGAGGATAGCCTGGTATTTCTCTTTAAGTCAAAGGGGTCCTCTTCGCTTCGTATAGATTCTATACGGGTTGATTCAGATCTCCTAGATGGACTTCCTTGGGAACAGCAAATAGCCATCCCTATGGATAGCTTTCCCTTGGGGTCACGACAATTGGGAATACGAATATTCTTATCCGAAGATAGCTTGCAGATCGTTGAAAATCACAGCCTTTCATTTCATCTACGGGCCGCCCATCCGCCCTTATCCTACGAGTATGAAATAGTAGATGTCTACTTACACGATCCAGAGGCATACACCCAAGGTCTTTTTCTGTATCAAGGTTTCATATACGAGGGAACAGGACAAAAGGGGCATTCCCGATTGCGGAAGATAAACTATCATACGGGAGATATATCCATGGAAACAGCCTTGGACGATGCCTATTTCGGAGAGGGGATTACCTATTTAGATGATAAAATCTATCAACTCACCTGGAAATCTCAAAAAGGATTTATCTATGATCTTCATAACCTGGATTCCTTAGGCATTTTTGAATATGAAACAGAGGGTTGGGGCATTACCCACTATCAAGGATATTTAGTTCTCAGCAATGGGACAGAGTATTTATCGTTCTATCGCCCTGAGGACTTTGTGAAGGTAAAGGAGATTCAGGTCTATACCCATGAAGATAAGGTAGATCAGTTGAATGAGTTGGAGACGGTAGGGGGCTTGATCTTTGCTAATCAATATCAAACGAGCCTCATATGGATTATAAATCCTGAAAATGGAGAAGCTATTGGAAAGGTAGATTGCTCCTCTTTGCTTCAAAAGCACATACATGCCCAGAAGTCGGAAGTTATGAATGGTATTGCCTATGATGAAACCCGAAATACCTTCTTCGTTACAGGAAAATGGTGGCCTAAATTGTTTGAAATAAAGATATATCCCGGAAAAAAACCTAGAAAACTCGTACCCAATTGAGTATGGTATGTTAAATATACTTAACTTGCAGGGTGTGTTTTAAGAACTATTAAGATAAGATTGTGGCAGTTAAGATAAGATTAAAACGTAGAGGGCGGAAAAAATTGGCCTTGTATGATGTGGTGGTTGCAGATTCTCGGGCGCCACGGGATGGTGCCTTTATTGAGAAATTGGGTAATTATAATCCTATGCCTCCCTCGGGGACTAAGGTGAGACTAGATGGCGACCGTGCCCTTTCGTGGCTCTTGAAGGGTGCCCAGCCGACTGATACGGTCCGAACACTCTTATCCCAAGAAGGTGTACTTCTGAGAAAACATCTCCAAGAAGGAGTGGCTAAAAAGGCAATTACACAAGCTCAGGCAGATAAAGCCTTTCAGAAATGGGAAGCCGAAAAGGAAAAGAAAGAGGCACAAAAAAAATCAAAGCTTGAAGCTCACCCTTCGGGCAAAAAGAAAGCCCGCCCCGATACCCAAGCGAGCCCAACCCAGAAGGAGCAAAAGGACACAAGTCCAACATCAGACCCACAAGATAAGATAGACTCAAAGGGTCCATCTGAAGTCAAAGGTTCGGGTTCTGAACCCACTGGATCTGAAGTCAAGGGATCGGGTTCTGAACCCACTGGATCTGAAGTCAAAGGTTCGGGTTCTGAACCCACTGGATCTGAAGTCAAGGGATCGGGTTCTGAACCCACTGGATCTGAAGTCAAAGGTTCGG
>JAPOQI010000029.1 GCA_026710765.1 Cytophagales bacterium
CACTCACAGAGAAAACCACCTGATCATGGCTGACCCATTTTGTATTCAGGGAAAGAATTTCGGGTTCTGGGAGGGTTTTGCCCTCTAGGACCCTAATGGCAGAGTTTTCTCCTTGTTGGACGTGGAGAATCCAATAAGAAATATATTCTATCCCTCCAGGAATACCTGTTATGGTCTGCTTACGGCGGTATACACGATCAGGAGTTCGGTCGGGGAGTCCACGATAGGGATACTCTTCCTGTACATCTGGGGGTTCAAACAAAAAACTTCCCTTTTTGAAGGCATTGGAATGATTTCTAATCTCTTCAAAAGAGGTGGGTGCGGGTTCATCCACGGGTAAAAAGGCATAGTAGACATAGCCGGCAATATTAGTTCCGCACCGGACTCCCAATGCAACCCCATCTAATTGACCTTCCTTGAAAATTTGTAGGGTAGGCTTCCCATAGCTAATGATGCGATGGGCATCCACAGATCCATTCTCCGTCACAGTATAGAGGGTATAGAGTCGCCCTGGGGATAATCCCGTGAATTTAATTTCCACCTCTTCCCCCTGGGTTCCTACGAACTTACCTGCGTTAAGGGGTTTGAAGGCACCTTCGTTGGGTGGGGATTTCACTTGATCTACGGAAGGGAAGGGGCTTCCCACATGGTGCAAGACCCAAAAAATCTCTCCTGAGGCGGCAGGTCTCAAGCCATAAACAGGGGAATTAGAAGAATGTAATTTATTCTTTAAGGACACATTATATGGATACTCAAAAGCACCTATATCTATGCTTTCACCGACTACTCGGGGATTTCCCAAGAGGTCTTTTTCGGTAGCATAACCTTCGGGTCCATAGTCTGTAATATCAGAGTCTGATCTTCGGTTAGGATCTTTATAATAGACGATTGCTATTAGATTAGTTACGCCATAGTTTAGGAAGGGGGATTGGAGGGAGGGACTTAAGAAATCGGGTTCATCTTCTGTGAGGCTCTTGAAAAAGAGTTCATTGACGTTATTAGGTCTGATGATATTCACACCCGAAACCTGGGGATAGAAGGCTAGAAATCGGGAGTATTTATGTTGAATGAGTCCGGACCCCAGACGATTTTTTAGGATGGGTCCATCCAAGACGCAATTGCGTACCACATCAGTGGGTCTATCGCTTGTTTTTACGATTCGTCCGCCCGTGTACGATTCATTGGGTGGCGATCCGTTGACATAAATGGCACCTGACCTTAGGATTATATTGTTTATAACTCTTCGTTGCCGAAAGCCTTCATTCAACCCCATGGTGATAGCTACGGGGATATGCTGATGGTTATTTACCGCGGTTGCCCAAGCATTCCCGTGGCTTTGATTATCGTAGATGGTACAATTCAAGATTTCGCCCAAATCCAGAAAGATACATCCTTTGGTGCGTCCGATCGTAGAGTCATCTGGTCCGCCTCCGATGCCTTTGTTTTTATATATCAGGCTGTTGGTGAGTCGGCGTATGGCATTTAGCACCAAATAGGAATATTCATTGTATTGGATTCGGCATCTATCTATTCTGGCTCTACCCCAGAGGATAGAGGTTCCTTTATTATGCTCTATTCGGCAGTCCACGAGTGTGGCATCTCCCTGCACTGCGGCGACCGAATGTTTAGTAATATCTGATTCATTCCATCGGAAAAGACAGCGTTTATAAGTACCTGCCCCATCAGCGGCAGCTCCTCCGTAGGCGTGCTGTATGGTTATTAGATCAAAGTTTCCGTTGCCATGGATGACGCGATAGGTATTATCATTTCGGGCAGAGGAGTCGAAACTACCTGCATTATCTCCGGGTATTTCGCGTCCTATATCTCCTGATAGGATGCTCCGCTGTTCATCAGATTTAGGGTTTTCGTATCTATTATCGTCACTATCTCCATAATAGCCCCCGTGGATTTTGGCACCTTTGGGTTTAAAGGAGGCTGTACGAGGATCTTCAGCATCGGGTTCTTTGACGGGCTTATAAATACCTACAGATAGATAAATATCTGTCGTATTATTTGCGTTTTTCAGGGCTTCTGCGAGATTGGCATATGCTTTTTCCCAACTACTCCCATCGGGTTCAGAAGCCGCAGACCCTGCCTTGACCCTTATTATTGTTCGGGGATTATCCTGTGCGTAGAGAGAGAGGGAAAAAATAACAAATCCCAAGATTCCTATTCTTATCGTATTCATTATCAGATCTATTTAAACCTTATTTTATACTGTTATATATATCATTTATGAAAAGGCACCTCAGCAATTTGGATTAACTACCTATCTCTGGGGAGCCGAGTGGTTAATATACGAAGGTTTTAACGTTAGAATCAAGTAAATAAATGAACCGTTTCGGATTTATTATGGATTAAGGAGTTCTTTTACTTTATCTGGTTTAGATTTTCGTGCTGGGAAGAGGGGTGATAGTATGAGGGCAAAGAAGAGGAGTCCTGCAATGACGTAGAAGGATTCATTGACCCCGATATGGAAGTGCAGAACTTCTTTTAGGATTTCCATTTCCAGCAACATTTTAACTCCGATGAACATGAGTATAACGGCTAGGGCTATTTGTAGAAGGTGGAATTTTTCTATCACACTGGAGAGTAGAAAAAACATAGCTCGGAGTCCCATGACGGCACAAATATTGGAGGTATAGACCACAAATCTATCTTGGGTGATGGAGAAGGCGGCAGGAATAGAGTCTACTGCAAAGATAAGGTCGGTGGATTCTACCAAGACTAGAGCTAGGAAGAGGGGTGTGAAGACGAGTATCTTTTCTTTACGAAAGAAGAATTTTCCATCTTTTTGATCGGGTACGAGGTGTGCGTATTTTTTCAGGAACCTATAGAAGATAGATTTTTCGGGATCTACTTCAGCATCTCCTTTGCTGAAGAGTATTTTCACCCCGGTATACAAAAGGAAGGCTCCAAATATGTATAGTATCCATCCAAAATGATCCACAAGGATAGAGCCTGTGAAGATGAAGAAGGCTCGGAAGACAACGGCACCCAAGACACCCCAAAACAAGATTTTGTGATAATATTTTTCTTCAATCTTGAAGTATTGAAGAATAAGCATGATGACAAAAATATTATCTAGGGAGAGCGATTTTTCGGTCAGGTAGGCAGAAAAGAATTCGAGCGAGAGCGATTCTTCGGTCAGGTAGGTGGAAAAGAGGTCAAGGGAGAGTGATTCTCCTTTTTTGTCCTCTACAAGATAGATTATGCCCCCATAGATTATTGAGACGGCAATCCAAAAGATGGTTTGCCAGAGAGAGGACCGAAAGGAGATAACGGATGCCTTTCTATGAATAAACCCCAGGTCAAAGATCAGAAAAAGAGCAATTAAGAGAATAAAAAAGATGCCCAGGCGAGCATCGTGTCCGTTTAGGAAGAAATCTGATATAAATGTCATGACTGGCTTTGGGTGGGCATGATATGCAATGTATATATTTTTGAATAAAATTTCAAAATTTCCTTATAATATGGCTTGTCAATTCTTTTCACTAGTTTTTCTGTGCAGATAGCTTAGCCCGAATCCCAAACCGTACCCTAGGATTTGTATGCAAGTGGCTACGACAAAAAGATAAGCTACGTGGAGTGAGTATCCGTGTATTAGTCCGTATCCCAAAAGGATCAAAACGCCTCCCAAACTTATCCCAAAGAAGAGTTTTAGCGAAAAAACCATTCCTATTATTATTAAGCCGATTAGAGAAAAAACAGTCATAACGGGTAATATATGGACCCATCTAGTGCTACCTGGGTGACGATGTGCTAGGTGTCTTCGGGCTTGTCCTGAGGCATATACTTGTTGGAAAAAACTTTTCTTATCAGATTTTCTTTGATGTGCAATTCGCAGGTTGGGGAGATATTCTCCGGGATATCCTTTTTTTTCCATTCGGATGGCAAAGTCTATATCTTCTCCGTAACGCAGATTTGGGATGAATCCTCCTATTTTGTGAAAGAGGTTTTTCAACACACACATATTATGTGTACGGGGTTTAAAGTTTTCCATTTGATATTGGGTTCCGCCTCGGATTCCGCCTGTTGTCCAGAGGGAGGTCATGGCGTGGTGAACGGCTTTTTGCCAGGCACTGGCTTTTTCTGGTAGGATATCATCGGGTCCTCCTAGGAAGGGGCTCTTTTTTTTTCGAAGGTGTTCTGATAAGGTGGACAGATAATTTTTTTCTAGGATAACGTCTGAGTCTACGAATATCAGGTAGCTTCCTTTGGCTTCGGAGGCTCCATAATTTCTGGTTTGTGCGGGGCCTTTTTGTGTTTTTGAGAAGATGTGTTGGATCGGAAAATGGGTTTTATATTTTTGGATTTCTTTTCCTGCATCCTGAGTGGATCCGTCTTCGGTTATTAACACTTCAAATTTGGGTATGGGTTTGGGCAGAATCTGTTGTTGGATGCTTTCTAGAAGTTCTTGAATCTGTGCGGGACGATTGTAAACGGGTACCACGATGGAATACATGATTTTTCCATTCATGTATTTTTATTGTCAAAACCTAGTTTTTCTGCAATAAGATAATTTTCCTTTCGGGAAAAATGAAGGGATAGGATTTCTGCCAGAAAACCCGTTAAGAACATTTGTACGCCGATAATAACCGTTATGAGGGAAAGATAGAAAAGGGGTTGATCGACAACTTCTCTGACGGGAATTCCTTGCATCAAGTTATATTTTTTATTCCCAATCAGATACAATACGAGGAGAGATCCTATTAAGAAAAAACTAAGTCCACATCCGCCAAAAAAATGCATGGGTCTTTCTCGGAATCGACTTACAAAGCTAATAGATAGGAGGTCCAAAAAGCCTTTCAGGAAGCGGTCCGATTTATATTTGCTTTTTCCATATTTTCGGGGATAATGTATAACACTTTTTTCTGCAATTCGCAGAAATCCATTTCTATGGGCAATCAGGGGTATATATCTGTGCATTTCGCCGTGGAGGTAGATATTCTGTGCTACTTCTTTTCGGTATATTTTCAATCCTGAATTAAAATCGTGAATGGGAATTCCTGAAACTCGGGATGTAATGTAATTGAAGAGGCGAGAGGATATTCGTTTAATAAATGGATCTTTTCTATCTTTTTTCCATCCTGAGATTAGGTCAAATTGTCTATCTCGTAGTTGGTGATAGAGTTCAGGGATTTCGTCTGGACTATCTTGTAGGTCTGCATCCATGCTGAGTATAGTAGTTCCTCGTGCCATTTGAAATCCGGTATATAGGACGGCTGATTTTCCATAATTTCTAATAAATCGGATCAATTTGAGATTAGAATCGGCTTTGCTTTCAATCATTTCTCGGATCAAATTTGAGGTGTTATCCGTACTTCCATCATCTATGACGAGAATTTCATAGGACAATTCGTGTTCTTTCAAGACTTGATTTATCCAGGGACAGAGTTCACGTAGTGACTCTGCCTCGTTATAGGCGGGGATAATAATGGAAATATCAGGTTTTGTTGAGGATATCTTTGTCATAGCAAAAACTAAGATCTGATCCCTGAAAGGTTGCTACAGGGATTCCCTTTAATTTTTCTCCGAACAGTGGATGATTATAGGCTAGGCTTTTATTGGTTTTTTTATTCCAGGTCCATGTTGTGTTTGTGTCGAAAACAGAGAGGCATGCGGGTTCTCCCACCTTTATGCAAGGATTTTTCAAACCCAGAACCGACCAACCCCCTGATGCCAAGATAGGTAAAGAAATATCTAGGGAGAGTTTATTCTCTTGATCTAGTTGGTTTAGGGATGAGAAAAGGGTTTGAAGTCCTAGTACACCGGGTCGAGCTAGGGGAAATGGGTGGGTTTTATCTTCTATATCACAAGGTGTATGGGCAGAGACTATGGAGTCTATGATCCCCTTTTTCAATCCTTGGAGCAGGGATTGCTGATCCTTCTCAGATCTATACGGGGGACTGACCTTATAATTGGGGTCGAAATTTAAGACATTTTCTTCATTCCACATTAAATGATGTATGGAGACATCACAGCTGACCTGTAATCCTGCATTTTTGGCTTCTGCCACAAGTTCTACCCCTTCGGCAGTACTTATTCCGGAGACGTGTAATCGTCCTTGGGTATAGGCTAGTAGGTTTAGATCTCGGTATAATCGGATTCTTTCTCCCACGGCAGGGCTTCCTATCATTCCCATCATCAGACTACTTTTTCCTTCGTGAAGTCCTTGTTGTTCTCCGAGTTGGGATTCTTCAGATCTATGAATAATGAGTCCACTAAATCCACGGGCGTAGCGGAGAGCTTGGACCAGGAGTTGGGGATTTTCTATGGATATTTCTCCATCGGTAAATCCGAAGGCACCGGCTTCGTGGAGTTCCAGCATATCTGTGAGTTGTTTTCCTTTTCTGTTTTTGCTTAGGGAGGCAAAGGGGTAGATTTTCAGATTGGGATGCTCTTTGGATACTTGCTGTATGTGTTTGAGTTGACTTTTAGTTTGCAACGTGGGTTGGGTAGTTGGCCAGAGACAGACCCCTACATATCCTCCGGCGTGGGCTGCGGCCATACCTGTTATGAGGGTTTCTCTGTGTTCAAATCCTGGATCGCAGAAATCTGCCTGAAGATCTATCCATCCTGGGGAGACGCCCAATCCTTTTCCTTTCAGGACGCAGTCGCAAGAGGGTGGATTCGGACCTATATAGGCGATTTTTCCCTTTTCCACCAAAATAGATGTAGTTTTCAAATGAAATGGACTTTCCCTGTCATATACCTTAGCATGTTGAATAAGTTGCCGATGAGTGACTTGTTTATTCATGGATAAGATTTCAAGGGTCGGTTCAGGTATTGTAGGGAAAGGAGTTCTAGGCTGAGAAAAAATAGTGCCAGTCCTAGTGTCCATTTCCAGAGGTTCTGATATTTTCGAGTTTTTTCCCAGAGGGTTTTTTCGGTGGGTCGGGAGGGTAGGGAGGTTGAGAGGTTTTTGAGGTTTGGAAAATAATTTGCCAGTTTATCTTTATGTATGGGGAGGAGATATGATGCTGAGTGGGAGAGATTGATGGCAAAACGGGACAGGGTATCCTGTTTCCAAAGTACGGCATAGTGTCCGGTTGAGAGATTGGAGGGGTGTGGGAACAGAACCATTTCATTTTCTATTCTATGCTGTACGGGAATATGTATTTCTTTTTCTTTTTTTCCGAGTTGGGAAACTGTATAGAGACCCGCTGATCTGGGAAGAGGTAGTTTTATGTTTAGTTCTGGCAAGCGATAATATAGGGGACGAGTTTGAAAGGAGGCCCATGACATTTTGAAAAAGCTAGGAACCACTAGGGGATCAGATAAGAAATTGGAATACTCAGGATCGAGGGGTGAGGAAAAGAAATAGCTTGATCCGCCCATAGAATTTCTAATTCGTGAAAGAAAAGGAATTTGTTCTTCAAAGGAGAGTAGCTCTTCGCCGGAAACGTGGTATAGGGGACTTGCTTCGGCCAATCGGATTTCCGTTTTCTTTTCAAGGAATACTTCGTGAAAGAATGGGGATTCATAGGATATTCTTTGCAATTGTCTTCGTTTGGTTTCTTTCATAAGACGAAGGTCGGGAAATAATTTTCTAAAAGAATTCAGGTTCATTTCTTTTCCTGGGATACAAATTAGAACTCTATTCTTCTTTAAATGACCTTGCAAAAAAGTTTCCAAGCCTAGTGGGAGTGAGGAAAGACCGGCTAAGATCACAACATCTTTTTGGGATAATTTATCATAATTCAGAGAATTATTTTCAAATATTTCGGTTTTGAAGAGGGTACGATCTGCATATAGGGCTTCCAAAGACCTCTGTAATATTCCCTTTGCACCCAAGATACCTATGTTCAGTTTAGGGGAAGGGAGGAGGTGAATATAAAACTCATTATCAAACAGGGTCTCATTATCATTTAACTGAATGCGTAGGGGGAGTCCTTGTGGGGATATTTTTGAAAAACTCAGGTCATAGGAAAGCATTTTAGTTCCTTTTGGAGGCACATCCACTTCCCAAAAGGCAAATTGACGTTCTTCTGAAAGCAGTCTAACAGGGACCTGATACCTGTGTTGGGTTCCCGTATTGTATAGTCTTAGATGCAACTGACCTGTCATACCCGAGACCAAAAAAGGGGATGAAAAATAGACCGTATCTACATATATATTTTCATAATCAGCAAAACTAATGGGGTTTAAATACCATGTATGGAGAGTATCTGTGGATCTTTCTGAAGGGGGTGGAAAAAGACGCTGAGAAAAGGGACTTAACCAATAAATATCGTGGGCTTGGGATCCGGCTTCCCAACGTATCTGTTTTTGAATTTCTTCAAAGGAATGGCTAGACTTAGTTGTTTTGAGTTTGCTTAGGGTTTCTAGGAGTTCTTCTTTGTTCAGGTATTCATAGGAGAGTTTTGAGTCGTGTGTCAGCAATTTATATTTCGTGCGGGCGCTATGATCTTTTATTTGTGTTCGTATGTATTTCCTGGCTTCTTCCAGACCTGATATTCCTTGTGTTGTTCGCATATCCATGGAGCTGTTATTATCTACGAAGATGATTATTTGTTCTTTTCCTTCAAATATTTTTTCTGAACCGAGGTAGGGATGGCAGAACGAGAGAACTAGAAAGCTAAAAAACAAGGTTCTGAATAGCCAGATCCACCATTTTTTTATTCTATTTCGGGGTTGTTCTTGTTTAGAGATCTGAAACAAAAACACCCATTGTGGGAAGTAGACAGACCTAGCACGTCCGAAATTAGAGAGATGAACGAGAAGGGGTATCAGGAGAATGGCTCCCCACCACAGGAAAGAGGGGTTAAGAAACCCCACGATCAAAGAAGGGAGGAGGAGACATGAAGGAGTGAAGACACAGCCCTACACACATTGTCTATCAAAGTTTCAGAAGGCGAGCTCTATGATAAGACCCCTGGGGACTAAGAACCTCTACCCAGTATATACCTGAAGCAATACCCGAGAGATTCAATCTGGGGTCTGCGGGAAGATTTTTTTCGGTCTTGCTACGAAGTATCTCTCGGGCAGACACATCATAAATTGTCAATTCTTGATAAGGGATACTTATGTGCAATTCATCTTCTTCTCGGGGAAGTGGATTAGGGTAGATCCAGGAATTCGTTTTCTGGGGATCTGCTTGATTTGCATAGGCACGGTAGTATTCTTGGAGAGATACTATGGTAACCTCATCTCCAGAGATGGTAGTTTTTCCTCCGACTTTAACTAGTACGGGTCCTGTTGCTGCGCCAATGGGAACCTTTACTCTCAGGAAGTTTGTTCCAGAACCCAGGACGGTTCCTTCTACTAGTTCTCCAAGGTGTCCTGTAAATGAAACTTCATTATGTTGGGCTAGGATTCCAAATCCTATTCCTCTGATGGTCAAGGGTCCAAGTTCTTGGACAGAGCTTGGGCTAAATCCTGTGATTACAAGGGGGTATTCTTCTCCGAATTGAAAGTAGTAGAATTTTTCTTTGGAGACAGAGGCACTCTTTCCCACTCTGACCTTAATATATCCGGGGGGTGCATTTTCTGGGATGGGAAAGATAAGAGCAAGCAAGCCTGAACTACCTCTGGCTCTGGATCTCAATCCCGTGACGACCACATCATCGGTGTCCGTGTCTTTATTTCCCAAGAAGGTAACTTCATTCTCAGGCAGGGGTGAAAATCCTGTTCCTACGACTCCGATGTTGGAATCTTGATTGAAGGCTGGATTTCCAATTATGTCTCGTATCTGAACAATATTGGCCCCAAAGAAGGTTGAAGCGATTCTCGAGAAAACCTGGACTTGGAGGTGATTACTTGAGACACCATCCGGAATTTTGACAGATAGTCCGAATCCATCAGCCTCTAGCTCGGTAACTTCTGCCCGTATTCCACCGATCGTCACCACATTGTTTTCTTTATACTTGGAAAATCCCTGTCCAACCACCCGCATAATGTCTCCAATTCCACCACCGCTCACAGCCGATATAGTAAGGGGCGGCAGAATCGTGATCTCGGACTCAGACTCTATCCATCCGTCCACACTCTCATTAGCAAACTCCCTTATACTTATTTTTCCGGTGGCAGCACCTTCAGGAACTAAAGCACGCCATGTTGTGTTAGGTTGGTCAGGTTGAACAATCACTCTTGCGGCGGATATTCGTCCTCCACCTCCACTATCAAAGTTTACGGCTGCCTGGCCGAAGGAACTAAAATTGCCGAATATCGTAATAAATTCTTGTTCAAAGGCTTCTTCGGGGAATCTGGTTATAGCATAGTCTACGGCTGGGGCCCCTTCTACTATCAAGCGGGTTTTGGAAAAGACGTAGGGATTATCATAGGCTTTGAATCCGATAAGTCCTGTAACGGCGTCTTCAGGGATTACAACCTCAGCTGTCCCCATGGTGGGGTCTATTCGAATGGGATTTACCACTCCGCCCCGTTCAAACCAAAACTTATATCTGCTCAGTATCCTTTCCCTGGTTTTGAGTCCTTTTACATGAATGGTCGCCGTGGCACCCCTTGGAATCGAATTCGTAGGAACACGTTCTATCTCAGGGATCAGATAGGAAAAATTCGTAGGCATCACTTTCTCTATATCATCAAAAAATACCCTTATAGGACCTGGGTCGACTTCCTGGGTGGGTACGCGAAAACTCATATATGAGTGATCCCGTAATTCTTCAATCGGCACTTCCTTATCCCCAGGGAAGACGACCCGCATTCGTTTCTTTTGATTGGAGAAAAGACCTCGTATTTCAAGCTTTTCACCAGAATATCCTTCTCTAGGAAAAGTGGTAATATCAAATTTTCTGACGATTAGTTCAGGGCCTTGAATCGTCTCATTCCCCGTTGTAATCTTAACCGGTCCAGTAGCAATTCCACCTGGGAGAGAGACCCAGAGTTGTCTTTCACTTGTTTGTGGACTGCCAAAGGCAAGAACGTCATCATTAGTTCCGGGTCCTCCAAGGAATACCACCCGATTCGTATGGGGGAATTCTTGATCAAAGCCCGTACCTTCAATAATAATAGAATTTTCCACCTCAGGAAAGACAACTGAGGGATTATATCTCGTCACTCTTAACCGAATAGGACGAGAATACCCGTAAGGACCTATAGGGAAACTACGTTTAGACAATTCTTCCCCAGAGAAATCTATTTTGAAGGTGGGAATCTCATCATAAACCGAAGGATCTCCGGCATCCAATACGAAGGATAGATCTTCTGCTCGCATGAAATCCTTATGAGTAGCCTCAAGTCTATGATCCTCCAGATTAACGGGTAGTCTTCTGGGGCCATGCACATTGACAGAGGTCATGGGGATGTCGGAGCCGAAATGGCTACTTGTTGGGGGAGAAGAAAGGACCGTGTTTTTTATAATGTTATTTCTTCGGCTGTAGTCAGCAAACGCATTTGCATCCGCAAAATGATATAGAACGGGGGCTCCCTTGGGGTTGTTAAGGATGCAATTTATTATTCTCTGGGGGACACTATTAGATCTTGCAAATCTGTGGGCAATGCTTACAGAAGGTGCGAAGCCCCTCGTCAATAGCGTATTACCGCCGTAACAGATAGAATTGACTAGAGAGAAGCTACGGCAAGCGAAGGCGGTGATATGGAACGCATGCGTTCCATCGTAGGATCCGCTCTGCTGTACATCATTTCCCCTGAAAATACAAAAATAGACCTTCAGAGTTGTTTGCTGCTGCGTGTTAATAGCGCCCGAGACAAATCCGCCATAGGCATCCACGAACTTAGAATGTGAGACCTGAACGTTGGCACCCGCAAGTAACTTCAATTGACCCGACCTGGTTGATGGCGTAGAATCTCCGTGTCTAGAACCCCTGAAGATGAAACCTTGGATCTTAGTTTCCCCACCATTATGAGCCATCAGGATACCTTGTGTTTCAAGGGTACTACCTTCTTCTCCTATAAAGGCTGACAGGATGGTTGGATAACGAATAAAATCCACATCTAGTGGGGAAGAACGAAGACGATTATCTCCCCCAATTTCTTCCTGATTTGGAAATGCGCCTATTAGGCTAACCCCACCGGGAACCTCAAATCTTCTTCCTGAAGCATTGGTATCACCTGGACGAGCCACCGGATAGACTCCACTAGCTACCCATATTTGGTCGTTAACATCGGCTTTTGCCAATGCCAGATGAATATCAGAGTATGCAGTTTCCCAGCTAAGTCCATCAGCACGGTGTGGGATTACGGTAGATTTTTGATCTACATGAAGAATCCGACCCTCCTGAGCCCCTAGGAAGAAGGGGAACATCAGAAGACATACAGCCCTGCAAAGCACTTTGTACATATTCATCTTCATCGGGATCCAAATTAGAGTCTTATCCATTTAATACGCTCATATTTTCCCTCTGGACCTATTATTTCAAGCCAGTAGATGCCGGGGGTCAGGGATCTGATGATCAGGTGTCCTTCTGTTTTTTCGGGGTCTTGCTCCTGAAGAATTATTTCCTTCATCAGCATGTCAAAGATTCTAAGTTTCTGGACTACAAATGGAGCAGCAAAATTTAGGATATGGCTGGGATTGGGATTTGGATAGACGATCAATTTCTGAGTTGCTGGCCTGAGAGAGGATCCATAAATTCTGGTCTTTTCCTGAAGGGAGATAACGGTAAAATGCTGCTGTGTTCTAACGATTTGTCCTCCTGATCTGATACGTAATCTCCCCGTCCTGGCCCCCAAAGGAACTCGGAATAAAATACCTTCATCATGTGCATTTAACACCTTAGCTGTGACCTCTCCCCCCTCTCCATCCTGGAAGTCAACAAAATTTCTACTTAGGTCAGGCGTAAAACCTCGTCCCGTGATAGAGACAAGGGAGAATATCTCCCCCACCAAAGGGGATACTTGATCCACCACCAGCGGGTCCTCCACCCTGAAATATATATCTTCAGCAGAAACAGACTTGTTTACCCTAACCGATAAATTCCCCGATGGCACACCAGATGGAACAGAAAACCTAATATAATCCCCCGAGGGAGAAGGGACAACGGCTACCTGATCCCCGTTGATCAAGACCTCATTTCGAGAACTTTGCCTATCAAAATTCTCCCCTATCACGGTAATCTCTTGAGAAACCGTAGCAGACTCAGGAACAACTCGGATAATCTTAGGAACCAAGATACTCAGAACAGAGTTGGAAAAGACCCTTTCTTTACCTGATGCTATCAACACCAAATTACTTGTCACGGCCCCGTCTGGAACCTCAACCACAATTTGAGAAACTCTTCCCACGGTCTGGGCCAAGACTTCAATTACCTCGTTTGGAAAATCGGGTGCCTTAAAGAAAATCGTATTGGAAATGGAACTAAACTCGCCACGGACAAGAATTCTATCGCCTCTGTATGTTCTGATAGGATGAATGCTCTCAATTCTGGGATTGAATTCTCCTGCTCCTCCTGAAACGGTAATAGGATCGGGAGTCACAACACTGATCCCTCTGATGGTGAGTCTAATGTAGCCTGACTTAGCCCCAAAAGGGACCTGGAAGGTCAATGAATTTTCGGAGCCTTCTGAGGGCTGAACAAAATAGCTAGGCAATCCTTCAAACAGCAATTGGTTATCCCCCAAGTTGGGACTGAATCCCAATCCTTCCAAGACAATATCTTGTGAGACATTCACAAAGAGTGGGGACAAACTGCGGACATATGGTAAGATGGGTGTAAACGCTTGATCGGACTCAAAATTTCCATTTTCTGTTTGGAACGAAAGTCGACCATGTCGAATTCTTCTGTCCAGGGGAACCCTGACTTTCATATGTGAAACGGAGGACTCCAGTATCTCTGCTCTGAGATTCGGCTTGAAGAAGATGATATTGGCATCAGGATCTCTTCGGAATCCTCTTCCTCTAAGGACAATCACATCGCCTGGAAAGGCATTTCGTGGTTCTATAGAATATATTCCAGGAGGTAGAATACGAAGTTTTTCTAGGGGTAGTAAGGTCTGCCCCTTCACTACAACTCGGAATCTACCTGTAACGGCAAACCGTGGCACAAGCACCCCTATTTCATCTTCCTTTACGGTTTGGATAAAACCATTGCTGACACCTCCCCCCAGGGGATTATCCTGGGACAGAAAGTATACTTGATTGGCGGAGATATCATCCACATCAAATCCTTTTCCTTGAATCTGAATCAGATCCCCATGTATGGCTTCGGTTGGGGAGAATTTGGTGATGAAGGCATCTTTACTGCCCAAGTATTCGTAAACCCCCAAATCCAGCTCACCAATACCTTCAAGAAGATTCGTGCCGGCCCAATCCCTTCCAAAATCCCGGTTAAGGTAAAAGGCTCTTCCTTTGTCAAGAAAGATTGAGGAGGAGATGGGTTTCATAAAATCCTCAGATTCCGGATCCGTGGAAAGAAAAAGACATGGAGCATCAAAGGTTCTAGTCAAGCTTATAAATTGAGATCTTTGAGAAGCCATTTCGCTCAACACACTATTCCTAATATCCACTCTCAATTCAGGATTGTTTTTATCCGGGCCGCCCTCAGGATAGATTGATCTTTCATCCGCGATTCCGGGCCAGGGAAAAAGAAAACCTCGGGCTGATATTTGGGATTCGTATGGGTTTCCCGGGGGGCGTGGTACATCTAGGGAAATTTCTTTAGTATCCTCCAGGTAGGCTTTGTTATCATAAATAATTGAATTCCTAATATCTACCCTAGGTGGCTTCTCATCCTTTATGCTCACAATATGAATAGCAGCGGCTTCGTGGGTAGCGGTATTTTTGTATATGATGCTATTAATCATCTCCACATCTGAGCCAAGTACGAGGAGTGCCCCTTTACGTCGGGCAACATTTCTGGCCAGAACTGAGAAAACTATTTGCAATTTTGATCCAGCTTTCCCCTGAAAGGAACCAATAGCAGATCCATAGCCTGCCTCATTATCGGTAATCTGGCTGTACATTACTTTTATTTCCACGGAAGGAATCTGAGCAAGAATTCCAATGCCCGCCCCTGCAGAATAATCACCCGCTACGACATTGTTGCGAATATTACATCTCTCAATCGTTATGCTACTTATCTTGGGCTTCTCTTCATCCCATTTTCTCATATCAATAAACACACCTGCTCCTATAGTCACATTTCTTCCACCTCCTCTTCCAATGCTATTGAATCCATCCTGGATGATCAAACCATTCAGCTCAACAGTTCCAACGCTCTTCCCTTCTCCTTCAATTAAGACCACAGCGGTAGCATTATCCGTGGGATTTCCCTTGGTTCCGAGATCCCCAGAGAGAATGGTTGGATATACAGACGGGTCTGCCTGATCACCTCCACCTCTAGGAAACCCACCATAGATATGAAGTGGATCCTTAATGTGGAAGATATTAACCCCTCCCTCTGAGGTTTTCGGGTAATATACGCCCTCAGCAACACGGATAACTGAGGTTCCCAAAGCTTCATCTATGGCTTCATAGAGGGTCTTAAAAGCCGTTTCCCAAGAATTTCCGGATCCTGAAATCGGTACAGAAGAATCAACGTACAAAGAGCTTCCCAGAAAACTCGGTTGGTAGAAAAAAGGAACCCTCACACCCTCTAAGTCCAAGATGGATTCTGAGTCTCTACTCGTCAGAATATCATCTAAACGATGGTTATACACAAATTTCAAGGCAAACCTCTTGGCGTCCAGACCTTCTATAGTAACGGCAGATAAATCTCGACCATGACCAGATAAACGCAGTTTATAATCTGAAGGATTATCCAAAAAGAATCCGGTGCCTTCAATAAGAATCTCTGTTTCATGAGTTAGAACCTCATCTTCAGGGGAAACTTTTAGAATTCTAACATAGTCCTCCTCTCCCAGGGCACATTCTATAG
>JAPOQI010000028.1 GCA_026710765.1 Cytophagales bacterium
ATAAGCTTGTTCTCATATGATATAGCATAGGCATATGTAAACCTAGGTGGAAATATAGCAGAATGCCCTCTTGAAAGATATTCATTTATCCTTCTTTTAAAGGCCTCCCGTTCTGTACGGTTCATCTTTCTATATTTTATTCGGTCCCCCTTTTCTCCCCACCAGTATTTTTCTATATCTGTAATAAAACTACCCATCTCCTTATTAGCTTCTTTATACTGGGCGATTTGCTTGGGCATATTCTCATATCGCAAAAACTCCCACTTTAACCTTATTAGCTTTGCCCGCCTTCTCTCGTACTCATCTGTATCACCCAACATACTAAAGAAGGCGTTTCGCAACTTCTCATTGTCTCCGAATATTAAATCGTCATTTGCCATATCTCATAGGTTTAAAATCTCAATCCAAATATATACAAATTTTCGCTTTAGCCCAGCTGGTGGATCTCTTCTCTGAGGTGCTGAATAGCTTCCTTGATGAGATCATTTTCGCTTTCCTGTCGGAGCTGAAAGACATCTTTAATGAAGTCGGCAGAGGGATTTTTATTGTCTTGCCTTTCGGCGGCGATCCGCAGATGGGCAAGTATTTCCTCCATGGTGGCTTGAATGAGGGTCCAGGTTTTTTCGCTCAAATAAATCTGTTGGGACATATTATATTCGTACTCTCTCCGAATTTCAGTGATCAATAAGGAATGGAAAGAGGGTATAGATATCTCAGGTCTATAAAGTCTGGGGACTAGATGGGGTGGATTTATTCTTTCCAAGAACAAACAAAGCCGTTCGCATGCCTGGATGGTTAAGGACTGAAGAGAAGATCTTAATTGCGGATCTGGAACGGCTTCCGAAGCCTCGGACAGAGAAGATCCCCCTGATGGGGCTTCCCCTTTTCGGGATTTAAAATATCTAATAAGCATATAGGCTGCACCCGCCACGAGGAGAAGAATAAGCAAATATTTTGAGAGCCAAGGGTCTAAATTCATGGGTTTGGAGATCTAATAGATTTAAAATGTTCCACGTGGAACATCATATAATAGTTTTCTTTTTTCTTCATGCGTTCTCTTTGGCGGGGTGTCTGATCTGTGTATCCGCATAGATGTAAGGTCCCATGATAGGCGACCCTGTAAATCTCCTGAACAAGGGGAACCTGATAGAATTTACTATTTTCTTTAATCCTGTCCGTGGAGAGATAGACCTCTCCTTCCAACAATTTTTCCTCAGAGAGGTCAAAACTAAGTGTATCAGTATATGTGTTCTTCTTAGAAAATTTATGATGCAATGCCCTTAGATATTCATCCGAGCAAAATATATATCTCAGATTATATTCAGCTATGTTTTCTTCCTCCAACAAGAAGGCTAATCTCTTTTTGAGGTCCTGTTTGGAAAAGCGAGGATAAACCTCCTCATAGAAAAATTGGATCCTTTTCAAATTATCTGTTCAGGGGTGGCTGAACTCTTTTTCCTTGTTCTCTTTGAATAAGATAGTTCTTAAATATCTTTTGATAATATTCTCTCAAGGGAACGGTATCCCGTCCCAATGTATCTACTTCTGTTTGGGTCTTGCGAAGAAATTCTTCTTCAAGTGAGGGAGGGGTGGCGAAGGGGTAGTCACGTGCTTTCTCTCCTTTTCTTTTTCGGGATTCCTTTTGGGAGCTCTCAGAATTCTCGGACTCAAGCAGTCTAGTTTGGATTTTCTGAAGTCTATTGATTAGCGTTGGATTGAGTTTTTTGCGGGCCAGGTCCATCTCATTCTTTTTCATCTCCTCTATGATTTCTTGTTGGAGTTTAGATTTTTTCTTGCTTTTATTTTCTGCTTTTTGAAAGAGCTCTCGGAGGGCTTCTCTGATCCTTTCTTGTTCCATGAGGGCACGGGCTAAAGATTCAGGAGAGACTTTTTTCCCCTGTTCTTTTCCTCTTTTGAGTTCCCTGATCTGCTGATTAAGCTTTTTTTGCCGTTCAGACAGACTGGGGTTATTCTTTTTCTGTCCCTTTGCCTGAGACGGATTGGGTTGACCCTTTTTTCCTTTCCCAGAGTTTTTAGAGTCTGCGATTCTGTCCAGGATTTCATCTAGGGTATTTCCTATGTCGTTGAGGAGATTAAGGCTCTTATTTTGATAGATGGCAACATGATAATCATCCCTTTTTCTGAGGGCCTCACTTACCTTTTCTGCCATGAGCCCCAGCTGTTGAACCTGTCGGGCGAACGATTTATCTATCTTCGTCAATTTCTTGGACAATACGGACAGACTGTCCAAGGTAGGTTGAATGGCTTCTTCTAGGTTGATTTGTTGGTGAGAAAGTTTATAATAGCGGGGAGAATGGGCTTTTGTCTCCTTCATGGATTTTAAGATCTCTTCTTGTTCAAAGGAGAGATGGATAATCCTTTGCAAAAGATTTTTCAAGAGTTGGATCCGAGAATCTAGCTCTTTGCTTTCCATCTTTTTGTGGGCCTTGTCGATATCTTCCCGAAGGGCATTGAGTTGCCTCTCAGCTTGTTCTTGCCAGCTCTTTTCCTCTTCTTTTTCTTCTAATTTTTCTAGCGCCTTCTTCATAGAATGATCAATTTGTTCTAATTGTTCTGCCCAATCGGGAGGTACCGGGATGAATGGGTTATTCTTCTTTTTAAAATCCTCCAGCTTTTCAAAGGAGGGATATAACTCTTGTACCTTTTCAATGAGTCTATTTTGTTTGTCGGTCTCATCGGCGATCCCTGTGGGTAGGAGCTTTTGTTGTTCGTCCTGAAGGTCTTCTATTCTCTGAAGAAGCTGCTGGGTTAAGAACTCTTCTCTCAACTTTTGCAGAAGAGCCGAACTACGCTTCATTTCTTGATTCAGCAAAGATTCTTCTTGTAAAAACTCCTCTACCTTTTCTTGCCATTCGGACATGGGAGCCTCCTTTTTTTGCATCAGATCATTTAATTCTTGACGGAGTTTTTCTGTCTTTTCATCTATGAGTTTGTCCAGGATCTTTTCCAAAGACTCTGCCTTTTCTTTCTCCCCAGGGGAGAGCTGGGCTTGATCTTGTTGGTTTTTCCAGAGCTTGTATTTTTCTTTCAAATTTTTTATTTCTTCTTGGATTTTTAGATGTTCTTCCAGGCTTTGCATGATCTCTTTTTTATCACGCCAGCCGAGCTTTTTCTGGGTTCGTATTTTGTCCTGGATGTTTTTCCACTTATTTTCCAGTTGATCTGAGTGGCTTAGCGTTTGTTTCCAGAGTGCTTGGATTTCTTTGGATGTTTTCTCTTGTTGTTTTTGTTGTTCTTTCCAAGTGCTGGGGCCCCATCTATACCAGGAGCTTTGGCTGGATTTGGGCCCTCTGAGTCCGTCATTATCCCAGGCTCTTAGTCTGTATAACAGGCTTTCCTCTTCTTTTATGTTCAAACTATCTATTCTCCACGGAAGGGAGAACAGGACAACAGAAGAGGATCGTATAGGTATGTTGAAGGATTCTATGTCCTTTTTCCTTTTGTATTCCAGGGCTAATCGGGTCACCCGATAATCATCCTCTACCTGCCCCGAGAGAAGAATATGCTTGTGGAAAACTGTATCCACGATGGGCCTAAAATACAAACTGGGTGGAGAGTCGGCGATGCTGCTTATCTTATAAAATAGGCTCTCCTTGTTTTGGCTGTACTTGTTCTCTAGGATTATCTCATATCGGATGCTCTTTTTAAGTTGATGCTGGAAAGAAAACAGATTATTCCCGGATGGCTTGGCTTTTTGCAACTTGGGTTTGGTCTGATCAAAATGATAACTTATTTCTTCGGCATGTTCGGTTTCTAGGGTCCATTCAATTAGGCTTCCCTCCGGGAGGGAAAGATCCTTGATTTCAGCAAAGATTTCGGATTCCTTGCGTAGGTAATTAGGATATTTCACCTTCATGGTGGTTTTTCGGAGGAGTGGACGCGCCTTAACCTGGAAAAAATAATCTTGACTCCTGAACCCATCTGCCTGAAAAGAGAAGGAAAAATCATCTAGGAGATGGTTGATGGTATGGCTAAATATTCCCTGTACGGAAGCACTTCGGAGCATTTCGCTTTCCTGAGCGGCTGAGACAAAGAAAATCCTTTTGGGTAGTTCTTTTCCCTTGAGCTGAAGTTCTATGGTGAAGGGTTCGAAGCGAAAGCCGGACAGATCTTGGTTTTGCAGTATGAACTCAAAAGGGGCAGGGGGTATGTATACCTTATGTGGGTGGAAAAGTCTATGGGATGAGTGGGATAAAAGACTAGGCCATTGAATATTCAGGAGCCCGAAAAGGAATAGAAGACCCAAGAGATATGGGACCCATTTTCCCAAGGACTTCATAGAAACGCCTACCCCAAAAGAAAAAGGAAGAAGGAGGTGGAAACGCTCTTTCAGACTCAGATCCTTGAGTTGCGCAGAAACCCCTTCCAGCGACATGCTCTGGAGTTGGAGATAGTTGATAAGTTTGTCTTGGATATGAGGAATAGCTTTTCCGATCCTCAAACAAGCTTCCTCTTCAGAAAAGGGTTTTCGTATTCCCAATAACCAAATTAAGGGCTTCAAGGGCCATTTAAAAAACAAGAAACTTATCCCCGAGAGATAGAGAAGCAAACAAAGAGATCTGAACAAGGGCGGCAGCCAATACATCCCTTCCACCAAGATCAAGAAAAGATACAAGAGACCCGAAATCCAGAACCAACGAAAAAGAGAAGCACATACGGCACGAAGAATGTATCTTCGTGTGTAGAGATGGATTTGTCTTCGGATGTGATCGGTATTCACGGGATTAGGTATATGAGAGGCAAGAGGGCAAGATATTTGATATAGGGGTCTTCACGAGAAGGATTATGAATTAATTTGGGGATTTGGATACATGTTCTCAGAAACCTAATAAAAGAAGAAAAAATTTGGGAATTATATACATATTCTTTGTTTAATTTCAAGCATAGATCATCATGAAAACGAAAACAGCAAGAGCGGGAGAATAGTCTTCAGCTAGAAGCATAGAAATAAAAACCATGGACATAAAAGATAAAGATGGTTTAAGAGATGCAAGCTAAATTGCAAACGCACAGAGAAGAAGCCCGTAGGAAAGAACACAAAAAACCAGATAAGTCGGAGGACAGATCGGCATGGATTCTAAATTTGAGCATAGGGTGAAGAAAAGGATTCATGTTATCTCTGTGGGTGGGGGTGTGATGCACGCGTTGGCTATTCATTTGCATGAACAGGGTCATATTGTGACGGGTTCGGATGATGTGATATACGACCCTTCTAGGACGAAACTGGAAAGGGCAGGCCTCTTACCTGAGCGTTTAGGTTGGTCGGCTCAACGGGTCACATCTGATATAGATTTGATTCTCGTGGGTATGCATGCCAAACCCGATAATCCTGAACTTCAAGAAGCCCAACGATTGGGCCTAAACATATATGACTATCCTAGCTACATAGCTCAGGTCTATGCGGAGGACAAACAACGGATTGTGGTGGCAGGCTCCCATGGAAAGACAAGCACAACCGCTATGATTATGCATGTATTGAAGAGCTTGAAATATTCTTTTGATTATTTGATTGGATACTCTACCCCTGGCTTTGAATCTAATATTTCTCTGAGCCAGGAGGCATCCATTATTGTGATAGAAGGAGATGAATATCCTTCTGGACCCCAAAATTTATCTCCAAAATTTATCCAGTATCGTGCGCATATTGGGGTCATAACGGGTCTGGCATGGGATCATGTGAATCACTACCCTAGTCCAGAAGATTATGTTGGTCATTTTCGTGATTTTGTCCAAGCCATGGACAGATCAGGGATCCTGATCTACAATCAGATAGAGGATGAGCTACGGGCATTATGTACCTCATCTCAAAATCCCCATGTAGAATTAAAACCCTACAGCTTGCCTAAATATCGTATCCAGGAAGAGATCACCTATGTTCTTCACGGTGCCAAGGCACACCCCTTGAAGATATTTGGCAAACACAATCTACTTAATATAGCCGCGGCGGCTACAGTTTGTCGATGTCTTGCGGTTTCGGATGAGGAATTTTATCAAGCAATAGAATCTTTTCCGGGTGTTGATCAGCGACTCAAACGGATAAGCACTCATCCTCTTATCTACCGAGATTTTGCCCATGCCCCAACCAAAGCAGAAGCCTCTACAGAGGCGGTTAAAGAACAGCATCCCCAACAGAAATTAGCTGCCATCCTGGAAATGCATACCTTCAGCAGTTTCAACGAAGATTTTATCCTCCTATATAAGAATCGTCTCCGCAGTGCAGACCTGTGTATTATTTATGTGAATCCAGAGGTTCTTAAACTTCGGGGAAGCCAGGTCTTTGAACAAGATAGTCTTCGGAAAATTTTTGCCCACAAGAACCTCTTATATGTAAAAGAGGCGAAGAAAATTCTTTCCATACTCAAAAAGGAGACAGACCCTAGGGGCTGGACATATCTGTTTATGAGTTCTGGTCATATGGGAAATATCTCTTTTCCGGATCTGAAAAATCACTTAGTCCTCGGAGACCAGGACAGCCATGAGTTGGAGTGATTCTCTAAGCAGATCATCTTTGTCAAGGGCTCCCTCTTTGGGAAGATCGGGTTCCCGAATCTCGTCTTGTTCTTTTTTTCGTTGCGCGTAGGAGAGGGAGAGACGTTTGCGGTCCAGCTTTTTTCGTTGTATTTCTGTTTTTCTGATAAAGGCTTGAAATTTCTCATCGGTTTGTACATGTTCTTGATAGGCTTCTTTAAGACGTTGAATCTGATCTTCCGAGACCCACAACTTGGATTCAATTGTCGTAGCTTGAATTTGATCCCAGGGAAGGGCCGTATCATAGGAGATCTCTCTGTATACGATTGAATCGTAGGGCGAGGGGAAAATAATATCGGGGAGAATACCCCTGAGCTGAGGAGAAGAACCTGAAACACGATAATATTTGGCAACCGTCATTTTTACCTGCCCTACCCTTTCCAGAGGCATATAATGTGAAAGATCATGTAAATTTTGGACAGTTCCTTTCCCATATGTTCGCTCTCCAAAAATAAAAGCCCTGCGATAATCTTTCATGGCACCTGCAAAAATCTCGCTCGCCGAAGCACTAAAACGACCAACCAAGACAGCCAATAACCCATCATATGCCAGCTCACCATCTGAATCTTCATAGGTCATGATTTCCTCGGAAGCTGTGCGGGAAAGCACCACAGGCCCCTCGGGAATGAATAGACCCGAAGTATTTACGGCTTCTGATAAGGCACCCCCTCCATTTAGACGTAGATCTATTAAGACCCCATGTATGCCTTCTTCTCTGAGTTCAGCCAATAAACGAGCAACATCTTTACTTGTGCTGGCAAAATCTTCAGCTCCCTGCCGAAAGGCTTCAAAGTCCATGTAGAAGGAGGGAATCGTGATAACGCCAAATTTATAAACCGCAGCCCCTATTTCTATTTCGTGTATCTCCTTTTTGGCTGAAGCATCTTCCAAACGTATCTTATCTCGCACGATCCGAACCTGCCTAAGACGAGAAGCATCTAAGGCATCATGGGGAATGATTTCTAGGCGAACCACCGTGTCCTTGGGGCCCCGTATTCTGGCAACAACATCGTCCAGCCTCCAGCCCACTATATCTACAAAGGTGGAATCATCCTCTTGTGCAATTCCTACAATTTTATCCTGGGCGTGAAGCAATCCTGTTTTTTGAGCAGGCCCCCCAGGGACCAAATCGGTTATGATAACATAATCCCCCTCCACGCTCAGACGAGCCCCTATTCCCTCCAAGGAATTGCTCATGCTAATGTTGAAATCCTCAGAGCGTCTGGGAGAAAAATAAGAACTATGAGGATCAAAAAGGTTGGTGAAGGTATTTAGATAAACTTGAAAAATATCCCCGGAATTTAATTTCTCAAGATCCTGAGCATATCGTTTGTATCGCTTTTCCAACAAAGAAACCGTCTCGTCCCAAGATTTTCCGGCCAGCTTTAAGCTGAGCATCTCGTTCTTCACATATTTTCGCCATCGGTCTTTGATTTCTTTCATGGAAGCCCTTCGGGGAATGAGTTTGGATTCTAAGATTAAATCTTCATTCTGGGTCCAGTCTGGCTCGACGAGAAGTAAGGAGTCTCGGACGTAGTTCACATATTCCAGACGACGATCCCTATATAGGGTTGCGATCTCAAAAGCCACGGATATATCTTCTGTCTGCAAGCCATCATCCAGACTGTACTTGTAGGGTAGAAAGGAGTCAAGGTCTGCTTTGGTGAAGTACATCTTATTTCCATCCAAGGCTTCAAAATAAGATTCCCAGAGCCGAGCCGACAAAGTATCGTCCAAGCCGAGCTTCCGATAATGTCGGCTGGATAAGAGAATAGAAACAATCTTGGCTTCCCTTCCTTGAAGAGGGGTCGGACGAAGAACCGAATCGCCTAAGCTATGACTTGGATATCTATCGCTTATACCTGCCTCCCGGGGGCCGTCCAGGAATACCCACTCCTCAAATGCCTTCCAACCTACCCACACCAAGGCACAAAATAAGACCCATCCCCATAATCTTCTCCCGCTCCCAGTTCCAAAAAATTTCTCCGAGTTCATGTGTCAATTAAGGAGGGCTTATCATCTAATTCCCTTCTCTAAAATTAGGATCCCAGTATGTAGGACGAACGACTTCCCATGGAGAAAGCAGCCAGATTATCACGATAGTTTTTCCGAGAGGCTTATCAAGGAAGCCTCAAGTTAGGGATTTTATTCCGATTTTGAACATAGACTCCGAGCAAAGCACATAATTATATATAATTTCCCTATCCTTAGCGTAGATGAGGTTTGTGATTTATACAGAATTTTCCGAAACTCGCGGAGGTTCTTTTGTCTCAGATGCTGTGTTCTGGATGGGTTTATCTTAGGTATTTTGGCTTTTTAATCTATATTTGAGGCTATGGCAGAGCAGGTCCCTGTGGATTTTTTGATTAAGTGGAATCTATATGCTAAGTATGTAGGTTTTTCTTTGGGGGTGATCGGGATTTGTGTTTTGCTTCTCTATCATCTCAGATTTGCGGCTATTTCTACTCCGAAGCAGAAATATGAGTTTGTTTGTTTGTCCGAGGCCAAGTACTTTTGGATCGGCCTGTCTATCTCATTGGCAGGGTTTCTCTTTCTGATTAACACGATCTTTGCGGATAGCAATTGGTTTTGGTTTCTGAGTCGGATAATACTTTCGATCGCCTTGATTGTTTCTCTTAGCGTTTTTCTAGGGAGCTATTTCAGGTATTATCACCCATTTAGAATTGAAAAGAAGTTGAAAAAACTCCGATACGAAACCCTTCGTATCTCCTCCCAAGGGAGACCCATGAAACTGCTCAGCGAAGAAGAAGAAGACGAATATCTTGAAAAAGGAATGCAAGCCGAAGAAGAATTATATACGGTGGATTACGATGTATGGATAGATGAAGTTTCGGGAGAGATTCATACAGAGCGCTATGATGGAAAACTGCATGCCGAGAAATGTCCTGAATGTGAATATCTTACCCTTAAAGTAGTCCATGAAAAAGTAACCAAAGAACCTGCTGAGAAAGAATCAGGAGAAATTATCAAACATTATGCATGCAAATACTGTGGGGCAGAGCATAACAAATCCTTCCCCCTCCGCAAGAGGGGAACTCCAGCTTAAGTCCGGTATCATTGCCCATACGGTTCCTTGTCTGGGGGTATCTGTCTATGCGGGAACTCTGGACGAGTTATGGAAATCCATGGACAGATATCAGGAGCTTCCTGAATCTCGGCCCAATGTTTTGATTAGTTTTTCCTCTGCGCATGGATTTGTGGAGGCACAGAGGCGATCCGATTTCAAGAAGGTACTGGAAAGATTTGATGTCAATATTCCGGATGGCAAGCCTTTGGCGTGGCTGGGTTTTTTGAAGGGAAAATATGTGAAGCAGATACGGTCTGAGGATTTCTTTGAAGACTTCTGTTCTAGGAGATATAGTGAATCTAAGAAACATTTTCTCTGTGGTGGAAAAGAGGGTGTTGTTCAGAGGGTGAGAAAAACTATGGAGAAAAAATGTGTGGGCTTGCAAATCAGTGGGCACACTCCCCCTTTTTGTTCTCTGGAGGACTTTGATTATGCAGATATTGCCCGCAAAATTGAGGAATCAGGAAGTATCTTTGTTTGGATTAGCCTCGGAACACCCAAACAGGAAGTCTTTGCCGAACGCTTATCGGTCCATCTAAGGGGAAAAGTTATCCTCACGGTCGGGGCCCTCTTCAGTACCCTTGCGGGTCAGCAAGGACAGGCACCCAAAATTTTTATTCGTACGGGAACCGAATGGCTTTTTCGGCTTTTCAGAGAACCTAAGCGATTGTTGAAGCGATATGCCTATGTGATTCCCATGTTCTTTTTTTACATGATTAAATCTTTGATTGTATCTTCCCGAACTTGATCTCTGATAAGATTATCACGCAAAGTATAACTGGAATTAATATGTGATGGAGATTTCTGACAGAATAGCTAAGAACTTAGGTCAGGTGTTTACTCCTCCTGCCATAGTTAATCTCATGCTTGACAGCATTGGGTATTCCGGGCCGGATATACTTTGTAAACGTGTTTTGGAACCCTCCTTTGGTGACGGCGCCTTTCTGGAGGAGATTGTTAAACGATACATCCTCAGTGCACAAAAAGAGGGGTGGAATGAAGAGCGCACAAAAAGAGGTATAGAAAATTGTGTTTGTGGAGTAGAAATAGATGATCGTCTTTTTCAGACCACCATCGCAAGCTTAGATCGGCTGGCTATCTCTTTCGGAATAGGGGGGATAAGCTGGAAATTAGAAAATAAGGATTTTCTACTCTCAGAACGAAAGAAGGAATACCAGATTGTGGTTGGCAATCCTCCATATATCCGGCTTCATCATCTACGGAAGGAAACCAGAGATCGTCTCAGGGCACGATTCAAATTCTGCAAACGAGGGACAACAGACATATATATAGCTTTTTTTGAATTGGGTCTTTCTATGCTGTCTAAGGATGGGGTGTTGGCATACATCACACCAAACACCTTTATGAAAAATACATCAAACCAAACCTTCAGAGATTATATCAGCGCAAATAACCTGATGAGTATGTTTATAGACTTTGGGTCTTACAGAATCTTTGAAAACGTCAACACATACAATTGCATCTCCATATTGCAGAGAGATAGGACTAGTAATAGTTTCTCTTATCATAGATCTTTGTCTGGGAAACCGAAGTGTACTAATGTCCTTCGATGCCAGGACTATATAGGCCGCAAGTTTATCTTTGGAGATAAGGAAGAATTACGGTTGTTGTCAAAGGTCCAGAGTAGAAAGCCCTTGGGCCTTATCGCCAATGTGCAGTATGGATTGTGCACACAAAGGGATGATGTATACATTTCTCATTCCGTAGAAGATACAGACAGAGATTATTGTCTTTTCAATGGACAAAAGATGGAAAGAGCGATACTTCGTCCTATTGTTAAGGGGAGCAGAATGAAGGATGGGAAAAAAAGGAGAATAATTTTTCCTTACAGGAAAGTAGGGAATAGATGGACAGCCATACCAGAATCAAAGATGAGGAGAGACTATCCTTATTTATATAACTATCTCCTAAGTCATAAAGACAGCTTATTGAAAAGAGATGCTGATAAGGGAGTTCTTTGGTATGAGTTCGGGCGTAGCCAGTCGATACAGACAATTCACAAAAAAAAGTTGATAATAGACCAAATCGTCAACGGTAAGGTAAATGTATGTCAAGTGGATAGTGATACGATGGCTTATTCAGGGATCATCTTGACTTTGAAATGGGATAAGACCCCCCTGCATGACATAAAAGAGATGTTGGGGACGGACGAGTTTTTGAAGTATGCTCGGTTTCTAGGAAAGGATATGCAAAATGACTACAAGACCATCACCACCAGCATAATAAGACAATATGGTATTCGCGGATAACGATTTGGAAGAAGAACTGAGAAAAGTTGTCTCAGAGAGCTATCTTCTCTACAAAGAACATGGCCCTAGATCCAATAAAAAATTGCGACCCATCCATGAATGGTTTTCTATGTCTGTGAGCAAAAGAATGGGGACTGATTATAAGGTCAATTCAATAGCATTTGGCTCGGGAAAAGAAGACAAGATAAAAGGTTTCCTATATGACAAAACCATAGACATTGCCGTATGGAAAGAAAAAATAGTTGGGGGCATAGCTGTGAAGTTCATTACCAGCAATTATAAGCAGAACAGCAACAATTACTTCGAGAATATGATAGGAGAAACCTTTAATATAAGGGCTTACAATGTTCCGTATTTTCACGTAATTATTATCAATTATCCAGTACCTTATCTTTCCAAAGGGGGTGATATAGAACGGTATGACTATATGAGTGATAGTGATTTCTCTAAATACAGAATTCTGAACGGTATGAATCTGCAACAATACGGTGTCCCTGATCTCCTATTTATCAAACTTCTCACTTTAAGGAGGGATAGCGACAAAGTAAATATAAAGAGGGTAAATATAGAAGGGCTAGACCTGAGTGAGTCAAATAAAGATTTCTATTCAAAGCACAGCTCGGTAGACATTTTTCTGGACAGAGTCAAAGAAAGTATTTCAAGCATACACGGATAGAATGTATATTCCCCCTGGCTTAGGTCAAGAGCAAGTTGCTTGCGAGAATAGGGATAGGCTGGATGGGATAATTTGGAGGCATATGATACTTGAAAATCAATGAGAAAACATGACTAAGCGGAGGGTCTTGGTTTGTGGGGCAGGTGGCTTTATTGGGGGACATCTTGTCAAGCGCCTTAAGGCGGAGAATTGTTGGGTAAGGGGGATAGATCTCAAACGGAATCCCTTTGGAAATCAACAATACGCGGATGAATTTATTGTGGGGGATCTTCGTAATCCTGAAACATGCCATTATATGCTGGAGGGTGGGATTGATGATGTGTACCAGTTGGCAGCAGATATGGGTGGGGCGGGATATATCTTCACGGGAGAACAAGATGCGCATGTCATGCACAATTCTGCCCTTTGTAATCTGAATACAGTGGAAGCGGCTCGACAATGTAGGGTCAAGAGAATATTTTACTCTTCTTCTGCCTGCATGTATCCCGAATACAATCAGTTAGACCCCGAGAATCCTAAGTGTACAGAGGATTCTGCCTATCCCGCACAGCCTGATAGCGAATATGGATGGGAAAAGCTTTTTAGCGAACGGCTCTATTTTAGCTATCAACGGAACCACAATATGCAGGTCCGGGTGGCTCGTTTTCATAATATTTACGGACCCCAAGGTAGTTGGAAAGGGGGAAGAGAAAAGGCACCCGCAGCTCTTTGTAGAAAAGTAGCTGAAGCCCAAGAGGGCGGAACCATTCAAGTTTGGGGTGATGGGAAACAAACACGTTCTTTCTTGTATGTGGAGGAATGTGTGGAAGCCGTTTGGCGACTTATGGACTCAGACTTCCCTGGCCCTGTTAACATAGGTTCCGAGGAGATGCTCAGCATAGGCGAATTAGCTCAAATGATCATTGAGATATCCCAAAAAAATCTAGAGATAGAGTATATAGAAGGTCCCACGGGTGTTAGGGGGCGTAATTCTGATAATAAGCTCATTGCTCAGAAATTAGGTTGGCAGCCCCATGCCCCCCTCAGGGAGGGTCTTGAGAAGACCTATGCGTGGATAGCCAAGCAGGTTCGGCTGGAGGGTGGAAGCTGATCTGTGGGAATACTTTTGAGATCATTCAAGCCATTCTCTTTTCGGTTTTTCTGATTTTTCTGGGGTTCTTCTCTTTCTCTCGTTTGAAGGGACAAGAAAGATCTCCCCATGCTATTCTTTCTTTAGGGGCACAGCAATCGACTCAGAAATTCCTTCCTTTTTACCATCACAGCTATCAAGGGGGTATTCTGCGAAATAAAAAGGCGGCTTTGTGGGCAGGCTTGCAAGCCCATTATGAAGACAGCCTATGGAATAGCCATGATTTCTTGGCTGAGGGAGAATTTTCGGGCTATATGACCCGCGATCAAAATAGACAATTTTGGATCCAGAACGCTTATCTGGGTCTTAGCCACCCACTGGCTGAGATATTGGTAGGGAAGGTTCCTTACATAAGGACCAAGGCCTTCCCCGATTATCCCATATGGGCTTGGGGAGATTTGGCCTTGTCCCCGCATGCCGAGCCTATTCCTAAACTAGGTTTGCAATTGAATACACCTTCTGGGTTCAGGCTCGGGACATGGCATCTCCATGTACGTCATGGGTGGCTGGAGAACGCACGTCCCGTTCGGATGCCCTATTGGCATGAAAGGAGTTTGTGGTGGAAATTTCAGCCTAGGGTTCAAAGCCCATGGATCCTTTATGCGGGGGTCCAACATCATGCCTTGTGGGGTGGAAGCTTGGCTTCGGGAGAGCGACTCCACAAGAGAGCTGAGGATGTTTTCAAGGTTCTGTTCTTTCAGCCCGGAGAAGACCCCAATGTAGCTGGAAGCCATCTTGTGTTCATTAACATAGGGAGCTACTTTAAATTCTCTGAGGTGTGGGGTTTGCCTAAGGATGGATTTACCAGACATGTACTTCATGTTTTTTATCAGTTAATAGCTGAAGACAAAAGCGGACTCCAGTTTGCTAATATGCGCAATGGTTTGTTTCGGGCAAGCTTGCAGAACAACTCTCAATATCCTCTTGCCTTGCTAGGCTATGAATATCTTAACACAAGCCAGCAAAGCGGACCCGGACTTCCTGATCCTACATCTGCTTACCCTAGCCGAGAAGCAAATTATGGATACCCATTTGGGGGCAGGGATAATATTTATAATAACTATCTCTATCCCCGAGGATATACCTATCGGGGTCTTGTGATCGGTGACCCTGTGTATTTGACGGCCCTTAGAAGTCAACAAATAGGCTTGGACTTAGATGAGCATGCAGATGGTTTTATCCTCAGTAATAGAATTCGGGCCCACCGTGTCTATTTGGCTACATATCCCTGGCCAGACCTCAGCATAAACCTAAACTATACCCGAGCTACCCACCTAGGTAGCTACTTCGGACGATATGAAGGACGATACAATTGGGACGGACAGGCAAAAGATCCTGATTTTCCTTATTTCTTCTCAAGCCCCAAGGTTCAACATCACATTCAGCTCCGATTAGAGAAGAGTATGGGTTGGGCACCTCTTTCAACTTCTCTGAGTTTTGCCTGGGATGGCGGTGATATGTACAGGAATTCAGGGATTATGGCAGGGTTGAGGTATATGCCTTTTCTGCCCTCAAGATAACTTTTCCGATGTCCACTCGGGTTGTGAGAGTAGGAGTAGGGCTTCTTGTATTTGGTTTTTGTGTAGGAGCTTTTGTACATGAGATAAGGCTTGGGATTTCCAAGAGCTCGGATTTGAAGAGGGTGTATTCAAATCGTGTTGGAACTCTTGCCATATTTTTTGGGATCTGAATGCCTTGCAATCTGCTGGGGAGGGCAGCTGTTCTGTCCCACCCAATTTTCCTATTTCATTTCCCGACAGACCCAAATGATGTATGTGTGAAGGGAGCGCATCTACGCCCAGGGATTTTTTACCCACCGGTTTTTCTACTTCAAACAGACTCTGGGCATTGACCTCGGCATAATAATCCTTTCCCAAGCGGGCGACAGGATTTAGCTTCACGGGGTCTATGAGTCCATCTTTATCTAATACTCGTTTGTGTACATGAGAAAGAAGGACCTCTGCCAACACCAACTGACCTGCTCCACCTTCGGTTCCCAATGAAATGATCTGTTGAACCTGACACTCAAAAGCGACAGGAGATTCTGCCACCCGGGGTGGACGAACCTGAGATGAAGGAATGGCTGTGAAGCCTGCCTTAACAAATTCATTTACCCCCTTGGGATAAGCTACGCTGGATAAAGAAGCTTGTTCCACCATGCTTCGGGTCACCACATGAATCACTGCCTCAGGGCAATCAGATACATTATCCAGGCTGTGTTTTCTAATTTTCTCCCGTCCGCCCAAGGCGGGAGAAAAAATCAAAATAGGTGGAGTAGAGCTAAAAACATTGAAAAAGCTAAAAGGACTCAGATTAACTTTTCCCTCCTTATCTATTGTGCTGACCAAGGCTATGGGTCGGGGTGATATTCCACCGCATAGACATGTGAATCTTTCCTTGAGGGAGGCCTTTTTGAAGTCTAATGTAGACTCATCCCGAGGGCTGTGTGAAAAATCTCTATCCACGAAAGGAGGGAACGGGCGAGGGAAGAATCGTTCCAGAAAGTTCACCAAAGCCTACCCTTGAGCGATCTTTTTCGCCCCAGCCCCGCATGATAACACGATCTCCGTCTTCTAAGAAACAGCGTTCTTCACCTGAGGGCCACCGAATGGGTCGGGTTCCTTTCCAGCATAATTCTAAAAGAGACCCGAAACTATCCCGACTAGAACCACTTATGGTCCCTGAAGCATACAGATCCCCTACTCGGATATTACATCCATTTATGGTATGATGTGCCAACTGTTGGGCTTGAGTCCAGTACAGATTTTGAAACTTGGTCTTAGATATTTCCAAAGCCTCATCACCTTCGGGCTTCAATTCTATCTGAAGGGAAATATCATAGCTATATCTTTGTTTTTCTTTCAAGTAGTCCAGGATGGGGGGATCCTGAGGGGGGGCTTCGGTTTGGAAAGGGGATAAAGCTTCCAAGGTTATCACCCAGGGAGAAACAGAAGAAGCAAAATTCTTTCCCAAGAAAGGCCCCAGGGGAACATATTCCCATGCCTGTATGTCTCGGGCGGACCAATCATTGAGTAAAACCATGCCGAAAATATAATCCTCGGCTTCGTCCACAGGGACAGGATAGCCTCGTTGGGTCTCCTTTCCTATGATGAAGGCGGTCTCCAACTCAAAATCTATTTGTCTTGAGGGGCCAAAGACAGGTAAATCGCTGTCCTTATTTTTGTACTGCCCCCAGGGTCTATAAACAGAATCTTCTGATACGATCAGCGAAGAGGAACGACCATGATAAGCTACGGGCAAATGCTTCCAATTGGGAAGGAGCGCATTCTTGGGATCCCGAAATAAGGACCCCACATTGGTGGCATGTTCCTTACTAGAATAGAAATCTGTATAATCTCCTACCTCCACGGGAACTTTCATCTCTACCTCATCAGCCTTGAAAAAAGCTTTTTTCTGAGTTTGTAAATCCTTTTCTAAACCTGATTCTGAAGAGTTTTCCCTAGATAGGAGCTCTTGCAATCGGGTACGTACCTTTTTTGTGATTCCCTTACCTAGGGCAATGAACGAATTCAAGGATTCGGCAGAGAGGGTAGAAGAAGGAAGATTGAGTCCACCTAAATAACCTTCTCGTTCCAAGGCAGCCAGGTCCAAGACCCAGTCACCTACCCGAGTTCCCAATCTAAAATCAAGCTTCTTCCCCCGGGGTCTGAAGACCCCGAAAGGAATATTTGCCAAGGAAAAATCACTATCTGAAGGAATTTCTATCCAAGAATCAGCCATGGTCTAATGCGTCCAATTAAAAGTTCTCGGAAATTTAGTTCTTATTCTGAACCTTTACAAACAGATTGTGAAGCCTTGAAAAAAAACTTGACTTCCCCTATGTGTAAGTTGCATATTCGCTCTCCAAGGAGGACTTGATGCACTTGCCCAAATGAACATAGAAGAACGCCTTTCAGAAGCCTTTCAACAACTCAAAGGAAAAGAGGTCCCCTCATGGATAGCAGCTGCCCGTGTCATCTCTGTGGACAAGGAGAAACAAGATTGTGAAGTAGAATTTCTACACAGCAAACTGAAATTGGGAGGGGTTAAGCTGAACGCCCATCCACATGAAGAGCATATCCTTATCTTTCCGAAGATCAAGAGTTTTGTCTTGGTGGCCCTGATAGATGAGCATCATCAGGCGATCGTATTGGCATATAGTCGGGTGGAGGAGGTGGTTTGGAAGACAGCCAACTCAGCACTCATCTTTCAGGATGAGAGGGTCGAGATGACCCAGGCTCATACTAGTCTATCTTTGGATGAAAATCTAAGCCTTTCCACAGGGGGGAAGATCTCTTTAAAAAACACGAATCAAAGCTTAAAAAATCTGTTAATGGACTTGGCTTCTATACTCAGTACATTGACGGTTGCGACAGGCGTAGGGCCTTCGGGTCTCCCTCTTCCCACTACCATAGCCAAAGTGGAAAGCTATAAAGGAAAAATACAGCAGCTCTTTTCATAAAAAGAACGCATGAAGATTAAAAATACCAAACAGAGTCCACATAAACAGATATTAATCCGTCCCAAAATATATAGCCCAGCCAGCGTATGCCTTTGAACAAAACGGCCTTAGAACAGGCTTTAAGGATCATTTTTGAAGATAGATCCGAAACCAAAACGGCAGAACAAACGGCCCGAAAAATAGCCAATGCCATAGACAGCTATATCAAATCGGCCACAGTAACTGTGGCCTCAGGTATACCTGTGGCAACGGCGGGTTCTGCTGCCTCTCAGGTTGGGGCCACTACGGCTCCAGGAACAGGAACCTTGAGCTAATGGCTTAGCTGGCTGGGTATTTTATATATATGTCAAACCCATCGTCGTTCTTATAAAGACATTCCATCCTGCATTCCCCTTGCTCTCGGAATGGGATGTCGCGGCGATGATGACGGAAATACTTTGGAACATATGCTTGGGAATTCTCTGAAAACTCATATCTTGGGGAAAATCTATCTGGAGTGGATTAGTTTTTTCATGTTCAACAATAAAAAAGAGGATAAAATGGAGCCTCTACCAACCAACATAATAGGGAAAGGGAGTCTTATCAAAGGGGATTTTTCTTCCGAAGGAAATTTACGTTTAGAAGGAACCGTGGAAGGAAATATGTCTTCCAAGGCTAAGATTGTCTTGGGAGAAACGGGACTGATTATTGGAGATGTGGTGGGAAAAGACATTGAGATACAGGGAAGAATAGAAGGAAATGTGCGGGCTAGTGAAAACCTAACACTTAGGGCCTCGGCGGATATTGCAGGAAATATTCAGACTAAGAAATTGATTGTGGAATCAGGGGCTGTCTTTCATGGCCATGGCTCTGTGGGCAAAGTAGGAGAAAGGGGAATTCCCTCCTCATTGACTTTACCCAGGGAAAAGAATCTGAAAAGCGAAAAGCTAGGCGAACGAGTGCGGGCTAAGACGTCCTAGTGGCATGGATTAATATTGGGGGCTTTGAATGGGCATGCTGAGTTTGAAGCGAAATTTTCTATTTTTCTTTTTGTTCTTTGCGGGCTTGACGCTTGTACTCGGTGGGCTTGTGTATTTTTTTGTCCCGGAGAATTATGTTCCCGCCCGTTATCCTCTTCTTATGGTTTTTTTCTTCATTCAGTCTCTTATCATCAGTTTTCTTTTAAACAGGGGTTATCGTAAGGATCGTTTTGTTTTGAGGATTTTATTTGTTTCTGTGTTTCGCTTTCTGACGGGTGGGCTTTGCGTAGGGGTTTGGCTTTATATGGGCTTGTCAGATGTAGGCATTTTTCTTGTTCATTTTTTGATACTTTATGTATTATATATGGCTTCAGAGATTTTAGCTTCTCTGCGGCGTGGGTCGGGTGTTTCATGAGATCTTGGATTACTTTTCTTGTTGTGGGCTTTTGTCTCTTGGGTACGCATCTGCGGGCAGACGGGGGGGGCAAGGAAAAAGAGGAGGGTTTTAATCCCTTGGACATGATTTATCATCATGTGCTGGATGCCCATGTTTGGCATCTTTGGGATGGTGCTTACGGAACCCTTTATCTTCCGATCATTTTATATTCATCAGATCGGGGATTGGAAATATTTAGTAGCGCTCGTTTTTTTGATCATCATCATGCTGCGGTCACATATCGCGGATATGCATATCGGGATCATCACATCGTTCCCTTGGAAGAGGGACGTCATGTTTTAGATTTCTCCATCACTAAAAATGTGGCAGCTCTTTTTCTCAACGCCTCTTTGCTTCTTTTGATCTTTCTCAGCGTATCTCGCCGATATCGTAAATATCCGAATTCTCCGCCCAAGGGATTGCAATCTTTTTTAGAACCCATTGTTCTCTTTGTCCGTGATGAGATTGTTCGTCCTTACTTGGGGGAGGAAAAATATAGGGTCTACTTCCCATATTTATTGACCCTTTTCTTTTTTATCCTCCTAGGGAATTTAGTGGGTTTACTTCCGGGAGCTGCCAACCTGACAGGAAATATCTCGGTTACCCTGGTGCTGGCAGTGATCACTTTTTTGCTCACGAATCTGAGTGGTAATCGGCATTACTGGGGACATATTTTCAACATGCCGGGCGTCCCATTATCCATCAAACCTTTATTGGGTGTGGTAGAGTTCATTGGTTTGTTTACCAAGCCGATTTCTTTGATGATTCGGCTTTTTGTGGCAATCACGGCAGGTCATATTGTGATATTGAGTTTATTGGGATTGATCTTTATCTTTGAGAGTTATGCAGTGGGTGTAGCCAGTGCGCTTGTTGTCCTTTTTATCAATGTCATTGAAATCATGGTGAGCATTATACAGGCCTATATTTTCACCATGTTCACTTCGCTTTATATCGGGGCCGCCGTAAAAAAGGTGCACTAAAACAGATGATTTATCTTTGTTTATGTGAAATTAGAACTGAGTTGGGTAAAAATTCTAGGATCTATGGCATGCTGGAATCTCAGTCTATACTCCCCGATAGCTCAGTTGGTTAGAGCATTTGACTGTTAATCAAAGGGTCGTAGGTTCGAGTCCTACTCGGGGAGCGCATGCCGTCGTCTTATCAGGTATATTTCCAGCTGAGTGTCCCATCTCGGCGTTCCTGGAAGGAAATTCCATGTGCTTTGAAATAGGCCCTAATGATCTCCACGGAGTCATAGTCTTTGGCTTGTTTATTTTTCACATAGAGCCTGAGTAGGAGATCTATTCTGGTATCTGGCAACTCAGAGCTCCCAAAGGCTTGGGGAAAAGAAAAGCCTAGTATTTCCTCTACACAGGCGATATAGGTATTTTTCATATCTGTATGTGTCTCGGGAGAGAGGTCTTTCAGGGTCGCTTGTCCTTCTTCTACCGCACGGATATAGCTTAAAATATCAAATACATGGGATAATGCTACTGCGGTGTTGAGATCATCATTCATGGCTTGCCAAACTCCTTCACATGCTTTTTTGATTTTGCGTTCTAGGTCTTCTTGTGGAGTAGAGGCGCGGGGTGTTTGAAATGATTTCAAGGTTTTGAGTCCGTTTATTAGGCGGAGATAGGTTTTTTGGGCAGAGATCAGGGCTGTTTCAGAGAGATCTAGGGTACTTCTGTAATGGGCTTGTGAGACGAGCATCCGAAAGGCTTCGGGATGGGGAAATATCCGAAGATCCTCAAAATCCTTTAGGGCAGGCAAAGTACTTTGTTCGGAACGACTCATTTTTTTGTTCTGAAAGACAACCATGTTGGCATGCAACCAATATTGGGCTAGGGGATTCCCTGTCAGCGCAAGGGATTGGGCTAGTTCACATTCGTGATGGGGAAAAATAAGATCCATTCCCCCACCGTGTATGTCAAAGGGAAGCCCCAGGTAGCTTTGACTCATGACCACACATTCTGTATGCCATCCTGGAAAGCCATCACTCCAAGGTGAAGGCCATCGCATGATATGATTGGGGTCGGCTTTTTTCCACAAGGCAAAGTCTTCGGGGGCTTGCTTTGCCGAGCTCCCTTGCAAGGGACGGCTCAGGGATTTTTGTTCTTCTAGCTTGTTTCCGGAAAGGCTTCCATAGCTGTAATCCTTTGCGTACCGATGTATGTCAAAATATACAGATCCGTGGGAAGAATACGCATAGGCTGTCTGGGAGAGTTTCTCTATAAATCCTTGTTGCTCTATCAAATGCCCCGTTGCGGTCGGACTGATATTCGGAGGATGGAGCTTAAAGGTTTGCATGACGTCTTCAAAATAACGGGTATAATGATCTGCCAGCTCCATGGGGTGTTTTCCTTCTTTCCGAGCTTGGATGGCCACTTTATCTTCTCCCTCATCGGCATCGTGCAGCAGATGACCTACATCTGTGATATTTCGGACATATTTAACCTGAAACCCTAACCAACGGAGATAGCGATAGAGTACATCAAAGACCAGAAAGGTACGTACATTTCCCAGATGCACGGGACCATAGACCGTGGGACCACACACATATAAGCCCACCCGTCCGGGGTTCAAGGGAACGAATTTCTCTTTCTTTCGAGAAATCGTATTATAAAAACTGAGTCCCTCCCTGAGGTTTTTTTTGTCTAACAAGTTGAGAAAGACGGTTTATGTATTGTGCACAGCCTGCCCATCCTCCATTCATACTCTAGCAGGATAATTCTCGGGAGTTCTACCTTCCGCCTCCGCCTTCATTTTCAAGTGTGTATACTCTGCCGCTTTCTCAAAGTACACACTCACCGGAACTCTTCTATTAGGCAAATAATCATATAAATATTTTTTCTGTTCCTCTAAAGAGAGCTGAACAAATTTCTCCCGTTCCCGTTCCCCTTCTACCCACTCCTTAAGTCCATCATAAATATGGGTTTCCTTGGGGTATATCTTTCTAAATTTTTCCCGATCCGATGCTGATTTCAAATTTGCATACATCATCATGCCTACTCGGCCAAGTACTATGTGATCGACCTCACCTTTATCCTTCACCTCAAATGCCTTCTTGCCGACGTCAAACTTATCCTCTATCTTCATAATCCTTTAAGTGTACGAAAAATGTTTGGGGAATAGAATAGATCCTCCTCGCATAAGACATCATTTGAGTTCAAAGGCTTCAAGCGTTCAGTAATTTTGTGATTTCCTCTCTTACTGAAGAAATATTTAATAATTCTCTCAGAAAAAATGAGACGTTGTTAGAGCAGTGTTGTTGCCTCTGCGATACGATCTTATCGTAATCTATCTCCAGCAATGAACAAAACTCTGGCCCCGTCATGGCTTCCCGTATATCAATTTTGCTTTTGAACCCTTGAACGATAGTCTTCTTATCATTTTGGTTGAAGCAGCAGAAATGTGCTTGTACTGTGTAAGGAATATTTGGAGAATTTGTGCGAATAAAACCATGAATAGACTCATATTCCGCGGCTGATTTCTTTGTGTCAAAAGCGTCTCCATCTTTCAATTCAATGACATGGCAGGATTGTCGTTGTTTTCGACGTCTAAATACAAGGAAATCAGGTTCAGCACCCGAAGTGCTGAGTTTGGTGGATTTCTTGATTTGGCGTTTTTCTGCGACCTGGACACCATCGGGCATCCGCTCCCTATCCAGGAATGAATCTAGATTGGGAATTAAGTACACTTGTTGGCGTATTATTCTTTCTAGTTCGGTACCAGAGCTTATAACTGCTGCCTGCACACGACTTATCAAATAGCCCAACTTACGATTTCCAAACAGTCGCGCATATCCACTACCATCCTGGCGTCCTTTTGCATTTTTTAAGAGGGACATGATCCATTTATATCACAACCCAGAAAATTTCTATTTTCATTCTGGCAGGCTTCCAATACAGAGAAACTACCCGCTGCGGGGTCAATAACAATATCTCCAGAATTAGACACAGCCGCAAGCAGCTTGCCCTGTAGTCCTACGGGCTTTCTATGTGCATATCCATTTTTTTTAACCTCCTCCGCCCACACATCAGGGATCTTATGATTTTGCCATACGCCCTTAGCTTTGCGGGGGGTTTTTTGCAAGACAATCAAATGTTCGGATTTCCTACGGGTTCTGTATCCCATGCCAATTTTCATCTTATCCCAGGTGATCATGTCTACCACATCAAAAGGAGTTTCATTTAGCCAACACCTGAAGCCTGTACATAAATGAAATTTATCTATCCAAAGAAATAAATGACCACTTGGGATGAGTGCATTAGAAATCCCCTTGATCAATTTGTGTATGGTTTGGTCGTCCATTTGTTGGAGGGAGCATCTGGCCTTTGCTCTACCTTTTCCTTCATTTCCGTAATTCATTTTATCCAAGACGCCTCGGTATTGGGGATCCAGGAAGGCAACGGTCACACTCTCTTTCGGGAGCATGGAAAGAAAAAGGCTTCCATCCATGGTCATCTTTTGGTTCAGTTTCAAGGATCCAGGGATGGAGACGTTTGGGGTCTCCAGGGTTCTCTTGCTTGAAAATACATTTAGCGTCCCTACGCTCATATTTCTATCTGTCGACTTTTCTCCTCAGTGTTTTAATACTTCAATATTAAGATAAAAGATCGTCATTTCGTATCAAATCTATCCCAAACTTCAAAACCAAACAAGGCTCAATTGACACAATAGGCCCTTCTCTTCGTCTATCAACATGTGTCTAAGTTTTGGGTTTATGCGGCGGATCCGGGGCTTCGGGGAAAAGGAATTACGTCTCTAATATTTGACATGCCTGTGAGGAATTGAAGGAATCGTTCAAAGCCCAGTCCAAACCCACTATGTGGGACGGTTCCAAATCGTCGGGTGTTCAGATAACTGGATAGAGATTCCTCAGGTATATTTTGTTCTGAAATTCTGGATCTCAAAATATCTTCTCGCTCCTCTCGCTGGGATCCCCCAATCAATTCACCTATTTCTGGAAATAAAATATCCATCCCTGCCACCGTTTTATTATCCTCATTCAGCGACATATAAAAGGGTTTGGCACTTTTGGGATAATCCCTGATAATAACGGGTATGTGTCCGTGCTTCTCCACGAGATATTTTTCGTGTTCGGTTTGCAGGGAGACACCCCAATTATCTATGGGATACACAAATTTACCCTTTTTTTGAGGGGCAGATTTTCGGAGTATCTCAAAAGCTTCTGTATAACTTATAAGGACAAAGGGATCGGATAACACACGTTCTATCTTTTCTCTCAGATCCCGAAATTTGGAACTTCCTTTGTTTTCATGTCTGTGATATGCATTCAGGATCTCCAGGTCAGAAGCCCCATGTTTTAGTACATAAGACAAGACAGAGTTGAGGAGATTTTCGGCACAGACGACACTATCTTCTAGATTATGAAAAGCCATCTCAGCCTCCACCATCCAAAATTCTGCCAGATGTCTGGGCGTATTGGAGTTTTCTGCTCGGAAGCTAGGTGCAAAATTATAGACCTTCCCTAATCCCATCATCAACATTTCGGCTTCCAATTGACCTGAGACAGTTAGATGAATCTTTCTGCCAAAGAAGTCTTCCTTTTCGGGTGCGGTGACTTGAAATGTTTCTCCTGCGCCTTCGGCATCCGAATGAGTTAACAAAGGTGTGTGGATATGAATAAAACCTCGTTCCCGAAAGAAATCATGGATTGCACAAGCGGCATGGTGCCGAAGTCTGAAAATAGCCCCAAAGGTCTGTGTTCGGACCCTCAAGTCCACATGTTCTCTTAGGAAAGCAAGGCTATGTCGCTTAGGTTGGAGCGGGTACTCATCTGGAGAACATTTCCCCAAAATTTCCATCTTATCTATCAAGATATCATAAGCCTGTTTGGCGCCCCGAGATGGGGTCCAGACCCCCGAGATTCGTAAAGAAACCCCTGTGTGTAGTTCTCCGAGAGAAAACTGATTCGGATCTCCTACGGCTTGCACATGTGCGGCACTTGAGCCATCATAGATCATAAGAAAGAAAATTCCCTTGCTCTCTCGTAGGGTTCGTACCCACCCTTGTACTTCTACCCAAGCGCCTTCGGAGGCGTCTGCTAAAACTTGAGATAAGCTGTGGATCGGGGAAGACACGAGAAGCAATATTTATTGTGTACCTAAGCGATTCAGATCCTTTGAGAACCAAGCTCCTTGTGGATTGGATTCTATGAATCTAATGAAAGCCTGATTGGCCGTACGGGCGCCATAGGGAGTAGGATATTCTCCGGTGAAATACCAATCTCCCAGATGCTTTGGACAAGCTTTATGGAGTCCTTCTATTCGTTGGAACAGAATATCTAGGCGAACCGGGAAATTCAATCCAGATTTATAATTGGGATGCAGGAGAAGGGCCATTCGTTCAGATAGTTCCCACCCTGAGACAGCCTTGTATAAGTCAGTCACATGATTTTTGATGGCACCTAAGGGAGAGTTCAAGGAGGCTTTTGCTTTTTCATAGACTTCCCTAAGCAGTTGATCTTTAGGATCTTCTGTCAGAATACTCATAAGCGCTCGGAAGGCAATGAATTCTTCAAAGCGGTTCATGTCTATGCCATAGCAGTCGGGATAACGAATTTGGGGTGCTGAGGAGAGAATGACTATTCGTTTGGGTAGGAGTTGAAAGAGCAGCGTCAAGATAGATTGAGAAAGGGTGGTTCCCCGCACGATACTATCATCCAATATGACAAGGACGTCTTTTTCTTTTTTGATCAGACCATAGGTTGTGTCATAGGTATATCTAACCAGTTCTTCTCTACGCCCACCCTTTACAATGAAGGTTCGCATTTTCATGTCTTTACTGATCAATCGCTCCACCCGCGGTGAAGACCCCAGGCGATCCCGCAACTCCTCTATCAATCCTAAAAAAGCAATTTCTGCTGTATTGGGAACATAACTGAAAATAGCCTGTTCAATATCATCACCCAATATTTTGATCAGATCAGGCACAAGATTTTTTCCTAAGGTTTTTCGCTCTTTATAAATTTCGGGATCACTGGCACGAGAAAAATAAATTCGTTCAAAGGAACAGGATTTAGGGGTATATTTGGGAAAGAGCGGTTGAATATCGGGTTCTCCTTCTGGCGAACATAAAAGGACATGTCCTGGAGGTAGATCCCGAATCTTGGAAAATTCAATCCCAAAGGCTGTTTTGATGGGTGGTTTTTCGGAGGTCAGGACCACGATTTCATCATCCCAATAATAATAAGCCGGACGAATACCATGGGGATCACGAAAAGCAAAAGCATGTCCGTGTCCGAGGGCTCCTATAAGAACATATCCGCCATCAAAAGCGGAACAGGCTTCTTTAAGGATTTTTACTAGGGGAAGATGTTGTTCTATTTCTTGTGTTAACTCTGCTGAAGAAAGATTCTTATCCCTATACTTGTCCTTTAACTCTTCTACTTCTTTGTCCAGATGATAACCTACTCTTTCCATTACCGCAGGTGCATCCGCGGAGCTGCTAGGGTGTTGTCCTAGGCTGATCAGATGTTGAAAGAGTGCTTCTTGATTAGCCATATGAAAATTTCCTGCCAGGATCAGGCTTTGATAGCGCCATTCGCTTTTTCGAGAAAAGGGATGACATTGATTTTTTTCATTTTTGCCATGCGTGGCATAGCGTAGATGCCCCAATAAGAGTTCCCCTAGAAATGGATATTTTCGTTGCCAACTTAAGACTCGTTCTCCCAGACGGAGATTTGAAAGGCCCTTTTCGTCAAACGTTTGCGTAAAAGAAAAAAACATCCTCTGCAAGGCATCCATGCCTATTTCTCGCCAAGAATTAAGCAAGGGGGTTCCGGGTGGGGCTTTCAAAGCAATAGAAGCCACCCCTACCCCATCTTGCCCTCGGTTATGTTGCTTGTGCATCAAAAGGTGTAATTTATGCAAACCATACAGAGGTGTTCCGTATTTTTTCACATAGTGCTGCAAGGGCTTGCGCAAGCGGAGCAATGCCACGCCACAATCATGTTGGAGCAATTCGCTCATAAGCCATAAAATAGTTAAAACGGAGTAGACAAATCTAAGAACCCGTAACTTAGTATAGATTTATCATAGATTTAAGATCCCATGTCAGCCATTTCTAAGATTCGCAACTTTTGCATTATTGCACATATAGATCATGGGAAAAGCACCTTGGCAGATAGACTCCTGGAAGCCACCGGCACCACCACCCCTGAAGACATGAAGGCCCAACTCTTAGATGATATGGATTTGGAAAGAGAGAAAGGTATTACCATCAAGTCTCATGCGATCCAAATGAAGTTTAAAGAATGGGAATTGAACTTAATAGATACCCCAGGACATGTAGACTTTTCCTACGAGGTCTCTCGGGCGATTGCTTCCTCAGAAGGTGCGCTCCTTATAGTGGATGCGGCACAGGGTATTGAGGCCCAAACCCTTTCCAATCTATATCTAGCTCTAGAACATGATCTTGAAATCATTCCCATCATCAATAAAATTGATTTGGCGTCAGCCCGTCTGGATGAGGTTAAGGCGGAGATTCAAGAACTTATGGGATGTTCGTCTGAGGATATCTTGTTGGCATCTGCCAAGGATGGCATTGGTATTCCCGAGATATTGAAAGCCATTATTCATAGAATTCCACCCCCTAAGGGTAATCCTGCGGCGCCCTTGCAAGCCATGATTTTTGATTCTTTTTATAATCCCTATCGGGGTGTGGTTGTTCTATTCAGGGTTTTTGAGGGCACCTTCCGAAAAGAAGATCGGATCAGATTTGTTCATACCCAAAAGGAATATGAGGTAGATGAGATTGGCATTCTGGGTCTGGAGCATATTCCGAGTTCTGAAATAGGCACAGGTTCGGTGGGGTACCTTGTTTCGGGAATCAAGAAAACACAAGAGGTAAGGGTAGGGGATACGCTCACACATGCTCATCATCCTGCGGCGCCCCTTAGGGGATTTCAACAGGTCAAACCTATGGTCTTCGCGGGCATTTATCCCATTGTACCGGGTGATTTTGAGGACCTCAGGGCGAGTTTGGAAAAATTAAGCTTAAATGATGCTTCGTTGATGTGGGAGCCTGAGACCTCTTCTGCTTTAGGCTTTGGATTTAGGTGTGGATTTTTGGGTCTTCTTCATATGGAAATCGTTCAAGAACGTCTGGAGAGGGAGTTTCAGGTTTCGGTTATTACGACGGTGCCGTCTGTACAATTTCGGGTTATCTCTCAGGATGGTCAAACTATAGAAATCAATACCCCTGCTGATCTCCCAGAATCACAGTACGTCAAGCATATTGAAGAACCCTACGTCCGAGCACAAATTATGACCACAGAGGAATATCTGGGTCCTATTATGGAAATCTGTATCGGAAAGCGAGGGAGCCTGAAAAAACAAGTCTATCTGGGTACTAAGAGGGTAGAGCTTGTTTTTGATATGCCCTTGGTAGAAATTGTCATGGATTTCTATGATAGGCTGAAAACGGTATCCAGAGGATATGCTTCTCTGGACTATGATTGGTTGGAATACAGGATCGGAAATTTGGTTAAGTTGGATATTCTTTTAAACAAAGAGCGAGTAGATGCACTTTCTTGTATCGTTCATAGGGAGAAATCCTATGAGTGGGGTAAACGTCTTTGTGAGAAACTGAAAGATTTCATTCCCCGACAAATGTTTGATGTCGCCATACAGGCTGCCATAGGGAGTCGGGTCATGGCCCGAGAGACCGTGAAAGCCATGAGAAAAAATGTGACGGCCAAGTGTTATGGTGGAGACATCACCCGAAAAAGAAAATTGCTGGAAAAACAGAAAAAGGGAAAAAAGAAAATGAGACAGGTAGGGAATGTGGAAATTCCTCAAGAAGCCTTTAGTGCGGTTCTAAAACTAGATTAAAACTTGTAAATTAGATACATGCTAAGACAGCCAAGAAATGAATTCTAATACCCCAAGGGCTCTTCCCTCAGGACAATTGAATATCTTGCAAAGACTTCGGGACATGTATATATTTCTTTTTTATTGAGCGGTTATGAGTACTGGAAATACAACTAAGAAGTCTATGAATGTGGATCAGAAATCATCTGCTGCGGGGGTTCCGTGTTCGTCTTCAGGTGGAGGGCTGAGATATAGGAAGCCGCCTTGGTTGCGGGTTAAGCTGCCTGGGGGTTCGGCTTATCGGAGGCTTAGGAAGATTGTAGATGAGTCTCGTCTTCATACCATTTGTGAATCTGGGAATTGTCCGAATATGGGAGAGTGTTGGGGTGTAGGGACGGCTACTTTCATGATTCTGGGAAATGTATGTACTCGGAGTTGTGGTTTTTGTTCGGTAGCGACGGGTCGTCCGCCGGCGTATGATGTAGAGGAGCCCCTTCGGGTGGCTAAGGCTATTTCTCAGATGGGCGTAAAGCATGCGGTTATTACTTCTGTGAATCGGGATGAATTACGGGATAAGGGGGCTGAGATTTGGTATCAGACCGTTCGGGCTATTCAAAAACTTTCTCCTTCCACAACGATAGAGACCCTTATTCCTGATGTTCAGGGGCATTGGGAGTCATTATATAGAATGATTGCGCCAGATCAAGAGGTTGTCTCGCATAACATGGAGACGGTAAGGCGAATTTATCGTCCCGTTCGGCCGCAGGCTAAATATGATCGGAGCCTGGAACAAATTCGGAGAACCAAGGCGGCTAAGAAGCGAACCAAATCAGGGATCATGTTGGGCCTGGGTGAAACAGAAGATGAGGTCAAGGAAGCCATGGATGATTTGGTGGCAAATGGATTAGATATTCTTACGTTGGGACAATATCTTCAACCCACGCCTAGACATCTGAAAGTACAGGCTTTTATTCATCCGGATCAGTTTGAGGCCTATAAGGAGGAGGGTTTGAAGCGGGGTCTTAAATATGTAGAGTCGGGGCCTTTGGTTCGTTCAAGTTACCATGCAGAACGTCATGTGGCAGTTCCCATTTAGGATCTTTTTTTGTTTATGTTTATGTGGGGGTATAGCTGGGGATTTGTTTGCCCAACGGAATTTTCGTATCGTGGCAGGAAAAAATAGGGTGGCAAAGAATGAGTATTTCACGCTCCAACTGGTTTCGGAAAATCGACCTGTTCGTCGGTACACGCCTTTTCCGAATTTGGAAGGATTTGAAAAGGCGGGGACATCATCATCATCATCCACACGGATCGTTCAGGGGCAGATCAGTTCTACGCATCAACTCATACAAAATTATGTCCCATTAGCGGAGGGTAATTTCACGATAGCTCCTTTTGTCCTTCAGGTAGATGGGGAGGAGGTTTCTTTTCCTGGGATGCAGCTTGTTGTGACAGCCCCTATACGGACTCAGAATAAACCATTTTTCCCCTACGATTTTTTTGGTCTCAGGTCATCGGGGCCTCAGGTTTATGATGAGGTAGATGATGAGGCTTTTTTATCTTTGTCTACTAATAAGTCTTCAGTTTATGTTGGGGAGGGTTTTACATTGAGTTTGGCATTTTATGTAGCCAGGACGAATCAGGCACCTCTGCAATTTTATGATGTTTCTGATCAGCTGCGTCAGGTTATTAAGACATTCAAACCCAAGAAATGTTGGGAAGAAAATTTTCAGATTCAGGACATACGGCCGGAGTCCGTACAGCTGAGTGGGAAAGCTTATGATAGATATCTTATGTATCAGGCTAGTTTTTTCCCGCTGACGCAGGAGGATATATTTATTCCGCCTGTGGCGATGAAG
>JAPOQI010000027.1 GCA_026710765.1 Cytophagales bacterium
CCTCCAACTCAATAACCGCAACACCACCATTGTAGTTTATGCCTTTCACAACGCCTACCATAATTTTCTTTTCTTCTGTGCTCATTTTTCTATTCATTGTTATTCTGTATATTTATAAAACTCTAAAACGAACCTGATCGGGCATACGTATGGACAGCCCAGATCCTCAGGGTTTTCGGTCTCGTAGATCCTCCACGAACAACCCCTTAACCTATCTACATCTTGGAGCCACTCAACCGCCTCCTCTGCGTCCTCTAAGCTCCCAAAGGCAAACCTACCCGATGCATATTGATAGGTCCTATTCTCACGCACCTCCCCCTCATTATACTTATAATTGTTGAGTCCGTGTAGGATAGCGTATATCGTAACTGCACTGACCTTATACTTATCAGAAAGCGTTTCAAGGACAACATCCCTACGGATCTTTCTGACCTCGTAGAGTTCCCTGAACTCTTTTCGGATGTTCCTGTTACGCTTCTCTGTCTGTTCTTTCCTTTCCTGCTTTCTCATCTTCTATGCTATGCAGATGCCTATAAAAATGCCTGTACCCAACGCAATCAATGCGATCAGGATTACATTAATCCAAAACCGAGGTGGTGCGATATCCTTGCCATTCTCGTAGTATTTTTTTTCTAACTTCATATCCGCTCTGTTGTCTTTGATCCAGAAAAAAGGGAACCCCATAACTCTATCATTTAGTTTCTTTTTGTTGACTATCGTCATTTATAAAGACCACATCCCCGTTCTCATTTGAGAACTCGTGATTGCCGTATAGGTTGAATGTAAGAAGGGGGTTAACGGTACGGATCAGGTACGTCCTTGCCCTATATGTAAGCATCAGAGTTGGATAGCCCGACCAAGCAGTGTTACCTTTCGTAAGCTCTAATAGAGTAGCCGTATATGACAGCTTCGTTTCCTTATACTTCCCAGTCGGAAGCAACTCACTCTTATCTATATGTGCAATCACTGCGGAGATTTTTCCATCCTTATCATACACATTCTCCGTACACAACCCAGAAAAGAATACTTGCTTTGTGTTGAATTTTAGCAAAGCAAGCTCAGCGATGGCTTGATGCAGATTAGATCGTATGGAAAGCGTGCCATTCACTATGTACATGTTCTCCAAAACACCAACGATATCAACGTCATCACCAATTCTTTTTAGGATCTGGTGTGCCTTCGCCAACGCAAGTTGTTTTTCTGCAGCCTGCTTTGATACCCTATTCAGGAATATATCTTGAACCACCTTATCATCTAATTTATCTAAGTCAATGTTGATTTTTTTCAGTTCTTTTTTCTCGCTGAAAGTCTTCTTTATTACGACAGGCGTCTGCTTTTTCTCAGTAGAGGGAGTAGGCTCTGAGGTCTGTTGCGATGGCTGATCAGGAATGGGTTTCCCTATAAAAGGTTTCTTTGTTACCCCCTTTGCAGCAGCCCACTCTGCCCCCTTGTGAAGTGCTTTCAGAACCAAGGGGTTTCTTTTTGCCGTACGCCGTATAAACACATCGTTTTCCTCAAAGACGCCCCAGATAGAAGTCAAATCATCTTCGGTGGCGGATTCATGATATAGACCATACCCGATATTGAAAAGCAACCTACGCAGATCATCGTCACCTCTCTGCTCCGAAGATATCTGGTATATCTTATCCAAATGATTGAAGAATACTAAAAAATTACCATCACAATGCACGAACGCATTCTGTGTATCTTCCGTGACCTGCTTATTCAGCTTGCCGTTTGTTTTTGCCTTTGTTGTTTGCTCTGTCATTGTTTTATTAGTTATGGTTATGTGATCCTATTTATCCTCGTCTTCCTTCTTATCCTTTTTCTCACCTTGCTTTGCAATTTGCACAAGTAGAGATATTACAATCCACCCGAAGAACCCACCAAAGAAAGGGATCAACGGGAACTCTCCCCAGCCCAAGGCAGGGAAGATAAATATACCTGCGAGTGAGATTAAAAACCCACAAACGACCTGAAAAATTATAGTTCCTGCCATGGTTATTTTATTTAAAAGTTAGGGGGTGAGATGCCCCACCCCGATTGATTATCTATAAAGTGATGTCTTGTAAGCTACGTTGGCTTTAAGATATTTACGATACACCTTATGGCATATTTCATACTTATCCAGGA
>JAPOQI010000026.1:2500-22109 GCA_026710765.1 Cytophagales bacterium
AAGAAGAGTTGCTACTTCATTGAAAAGTCTGAGGGAAAAAACGCCCCAACGATATTCATCCCTTTTGAGCTGAACTAGTTTTTGATGACAAATCATATGATAAAAACATAAGAGGAGAACCAAAAAAAGCTTGGCATGCATCCATGGATGCATCCATGAAAAGGGTAGCATAGATAACCCCGACAATAGGGTAAGGATTCCTGCTGGCCAACTGATAATGTACCAAAGTCGGCGAGCCATGATTTTATACTGTTCTGTAAGAATTCCTTTTCTGGGTTCTTCATATTGTTGAGCCTGTGTTTGATAAATAAACAGGCGCACCGTGTAGAATAGACCTGCAAACCAGCATACAAAAAAGACGATATGCAATCCCTTGAAATAGGATTTGTACGTCATAAAATATTCAGCATACGAGCTCAGGAAAAGAATTATTTCTTCCATCAAAATCCTTCGTCTTCTTTCTCTATATTGATATCTTCCTGGATCGGGTCTTCTGGTGTATCCTCTTCAGATGTGCTTTGATTTTCTGGTTCTTCGTTGTCTTCTTGATCTTCTTCTTGAGTTTCTTTTAGGTATTCCTCGTAACTGATGGGGACCTCTAAGCTATCTTCTTTTGTTGACTTGCCCTCATCTTCTTCTATGGTTTTTGGGTTCATATCTGTTTTGAACAGATATGAACCCAGTACCTGATTATAAAATATTTGTTCCACATTAAAATGATCGTCTGAGCGATAGGGGTATTTATAGGGATTCTCTACCGGCTTTTCCAATGCGGTATTGACCTCTCCATCTTCAAGAAAACTACGGGCGCTCAGCTGGGTTGTAGTATCCATGGGAGAAGCAAAAAGGCTATCCATTTCGGTCGGGGGCACAGGGACATTATCAAGACTATCTTTTTCAAGGTGCTCTATACCTATATTATCCATATCCAGACTGTCCACATCTAGGTTATCTGCATCTGGACTATCTATTTTGGAATCCAAGGATATTTTTTGTGTTGGGGATTTATATGTTCTTGTTTTCTTTGGGGGTAGGATTTGATTAAGAAGATTTTGGCACCATCTGATACAGGTCTCCCACCCCCGTGTCCACTTATTTTTTTTGTGTCCTTTGGGTCGTACTTCTTTGATCTTCAACCATTTCATCCGTTTTAATTTCTTCTTATTAGATAAGGGATAGATCAAAAGGGCCTGATTCTTTGTGACCGGAAAATGAGGAGGTCTTGGCTTGAGCCCCTTCTTAGGGAGGGGATCTTTGGTCAAAGATAGTCGCCCCACGGCTTCATTCAATAAGGAGATGGTGTCGGCACCTTCGGGAAGATGAACGGGTTTATTCCAGGGTAGAGGGGGAATCTGTGGGCTGCCTACTCCTGCATATGAAAAGGGACTAAACAATGTCCAACGGAGTGTATCATTGGTGATAAAAGCGGTCTCATAAGAGGGGCACAGACGTTGGGTACACTGGCTAGTCCATGCACAAAGTCCGAGGAAAAATACTACCCACCCAATCCGAATCACCTGAGTCAATGGTCTAAACCTATTAGTGGCAAACATAACGCATATATCTGTAACGGAAATTCAACACGGCATTATGAGTCCTGTCTGTACTTCTTAATTTCATAGGATACCCTACTTATCAATATCTCAACAAGATGTTTAAAGTCTTTATCGGTACTGAGTGTTCCGGATTCTCTTAGGATATCGGTTCTTCTTTCAAGATCTCTCTCATACATTTCATATGCACAATCCTTAATGAGTAGCTTGTAAGGGATTTGGTGTCCATGCTTAGGGAAGTGGAATGTTGGTTCTTCAAACTTTTCGGATTCTAAAAAACTTGTAGATGTTCTTTCCATAAGGGGTCTACCCTGGAGGAGAACGAAAGAAGCTCTTTCGTCTTGCTGTATGCTCTTTAATAGTTTATCATAGTAATTTTGATAGGGTCCCTGTACATGACAAAGAATATAGGCTGTACCCTTATAATCCTCTTCTCCCAAGGCTTCTAATATCCTGTCTACCCCAAAAGAAATTCCTACCCCCGGTAAGCTATCCTTAGAAAAATACCTTGTAAGGTTATCATATTCTCCTCCTGCGGCTAGGGTAGCTCCTCCATTTCGTCTTCGGATCTCATACACTAGTCCCGTATAATAATCCAATCCTCGGGCAAGTAAGGGGTTATGAACGATTAACTCCTCATGTTCTATGGTTTTCAAACCCTGATCAAGTAAGGCTTTCATCGTGGGTCCCAACCACCCCTTCTCTGCCAAGCGTTCCCGTACTTCATCATGTCCTCTTTTATCTAGGCTATCCAATATAGACAGGCATTTTAGATAATCTTTGCCTGCGCTGGGTTTGACGACTTTCTCTATGAGATCTTGCCGATCATTATATTCTATCTTTATATCTTCAAGCAGTCTTAAATCATCAAAGACGTGGAGGGCAATTTCAAGGCAATCTGCGGTATATGTTTTAAGTCCTAGTCCTCTGAGTTGCAAGAGATGATCAGATAGTTTTCCTCTTTTGGCAGAAAAATTCTTATCAAGTTTTAGATTCCATGTAGGGCAGGTACTGGGCTTGTATATGATATCAGCATCGCATTGCCAGAATTCTTTATATCGTCCTTTTTGCGTACGGTCTGCCCGCCAAACAGGTCCTATTTGATATCGGCGAAAGGGAAATTTTAATTCGTGTTGATGTGCGGATATATATCTGGCTAGGGGCAGGGTATGATCGTATCGTAAGGCACGTTTAGAAATTTGGGGTGTGATTTCTTGGGCTTTTTTTTCAAGATCTTCGGGCTTCAATTTTTTATGGTATTCGCCCGAGTTGAGTACATTGTAGATAAGTCTTTCTCCTTCTTCTCCATATTTGCCATGCAAGACATCATATCGTTCTACGCAAGGTGTACTTAGTGGTAAAAATCCGTACAAGGAAAACCAGTTCTTCATGGTATTCAATGTTTTTTCTCTCTGATGAAACTGAGCGGGTGATAGGTCTCTGAAGCCGGAAGGAAGTTCTGGTTTGATGAGGGAAGCCTTAACCGATTTAGTACGGGACATCTTGAATTATAATTTGATTAGACAGAAGATTTAGGGTTGCGGAGATTCAAAACCCTGTATTCCATTGACGGTGGTATATTTCATCACAAATTTTTTATCGGGATGAATATGCTGATAGGCATATTGCATGGCTACGGCAGCTTCGTGAAATCCACAAAGAATAAGCTTTAATTTTCCGGGATAGGTACTGATATCCCCGACCGCATAAACCCCGGGTAGATTGGTTTGGTAATCCTTGGCATTATTCACCCGAAGAGCATTTTTTTCTATTTCTATACCCCAATTAGCTAGGGGTCCCAACTTGGGTTTGAGCCCAAATAGGGGAATATAATAGTCTGTTTCCTTCCACAAGATATCTTTTCCCTGGGTTTTTAACTGTATCCGTTCTACATGCTCTGTACCTGCTATATCTGTGGCTTCTGTATGTGTATAAAGTTTGACACGACCTTCTGCCACACATGTCCTAAGTCTCTGTACCGAATCGGGGGCTGCTCGGAAGGATTCTCCCCGATGGATCAGACTTAGATGTTGTGTATAGTTCATAAGTTCTAGTGTCCAGTCCAGGGCTGAGTCTCCGCCTCCTGCTATAATTACCTGTTTTTTCCGATATTTTTCGGGATCCTTGATGGCATAGTCTACCCCTTTATTTTCATAATGTTGAATATTGGGTATGGGTGGTTTTCGGGGTTCAAAGGAGCCTAGTCCGCCTGCAATCACAACTACGGGTGCTTCGTGTAGGGTTCCCTGTTCTGTGATGATTTGATAGGTTTTTTCTTCAGTTTTTTTCAATTCCTCGGCCCGTTCTCCGAGGGTGAATCCGGGTTGGAAGGGTTTTATTTGTGTCATGAGGCGTTGGATCAATTCGCCTGCCATCACTTCAGGAAGACCTGGAATATCATAAATCGGTTTTCGGGGATAGATTTCTATACATTGTCCTCCTATGCGGTTCAGGTTATCTATCACGTGGGTACGAAGTCCGAGTAAACCTGCTTCAAAGACCACAAAGAGACCCACAGGACCCGCACCTATAACCAAGACATCCGTCCTCACCTGTGTCTTATCCATGAGAATCCAAAGGTAGGAATTTCTCTTCAGTTTTCAAGTTCCGAGTTCCCTACCGAAGTCTATGAATCGTCTTTGACGGAAATGGATAGCAGATTCGGAACAATAATAGGTTTATAGGATAAAAAACCTTCCGCATATTTAACCTCTGCCCATCTTCCCATCTCACGAGCTCTTGCTTCCACAAAAGGGAAAAATTCAGGGGAAGAGATAAAGGTATGGGGTTCTTGAGACTTGGGATTATGAAACTGAGATTTGAAACAGCGAAGTAATTTCATTTTATCTTCCCATACGGGGCTAATATCTACCAACAGATCGGGTTTAAGATAGGTTGTCTGCATATAGCTATATAGAGCCTGGGGACGATAGGGTGGATAATTTGTTTGGATTTTGGATAAACCTGCTAGAAAGCATGCACGTTGTACTTCATGAAAACTATCTCCATGGTCGGGATGGCGATCCTCAGGGGGATTTGTAATAACTACTCTGGGTTCATATTTTCGAATGACATCTACAAGGGATAGTTTTTCCTGCTCAGAAAGGGACCCCAAGAAGGCATCCGAAAAGCCCATATTTTCTCGAAACAAGGCCCCTAAAACACGCATGGCTTGTTGGGCTTCTTCTTCCCGTACCTCGGGACTACCTCGGGTTCCTCGTTCTCCTTTACTCAGATCCACCATGCCTACCCTATGTCCCTTCAGCACATGTAGTCTTAGGGTTCCCCCGCAGCCCCACTCTGCATCATCAGGATGAGCAGAAATACATAGCAAATCTACCCTATTTCTTCTCATATATTTCTATCTTTATGAGCATCATAAAGCTTCAAGATATGTTTTTTGCAAACCAATACCCCATAGGGTTGAGGACAAAAGGTCATGTTCATTCATAAAGAATCCGTACCCTTTTTGATCGGAACTAACCTTATTCTCATAAGTGGGATAATTATATGGTATTTTACTTATCCGACAGTAGGTATCTTGGTAGCTATCTTGGGTTTCCTCTGTACGGTCTTTATCTTACAGTTTTTCAGGGTTCCTCAGATTCGTTATCCTGAGGGGTCTGGAATTTATTCTCCGGCAGATGGAAAGATTGTACAAATAAAAGAGACAGAGGAGGACGAGTATTTTAAGGACAAACGAATCGTGTTATCTATTTTTATGTCGGCATTGAATGCACATATTAATAGGGTTCCGATGGGTGGAGAGATTTTGTATTTCGTACATCATCCTGGAAAATATCTCTTGGCATATCATCCTAAATCCAGTAAATTAAACGAACATACTACCATGGTAATAAAGAATCCGAATGGAACTGTTTTGTTGCTTCGTCAGATCGCGGGGTATGTGGCCCGCAGGATTTGTTATTATGTTAAAAAGGGAGATCTAGTTAAGGTGGGTCGGGAGTTCGGCTTTATTAAGTTCGGATCTCGGGTAGATCTTTATTTTCCACTCGGCACCCGTTTGGAGGTTAAGATAGGTGATCGGGTTAAGGCTGGGGTGAGTCTTCTTTGCGATTCCAAACTGCAAAGTCTTTCGCGAAATAGCTAATAATCATATCTGCTCCGGCTCGTCGGATGGAGAACAGACTTTCTTGGACGACTGAGCGAAGGTCTATCCATCCCCTTTCTGCTGCGGCATGGAACATAGCATATTCCCCACTTACCTGATAGGCTGCTAGGGCTAGGGGTGTAATTTGTCTTATTTCATACAGTACATCTAGATAGAATCCAATGGGTTTGACCATGAGAATATCTGCACCTTCTTCTTGGTCTAATTTGGCTTCCCAAGTGGCTTCTCGTCGATTCTTGGGATTTATTTGGTAGGTTTTTTTATCTCCCGGCACATGGTCTCCCTTGGGGGCGGATCCCAAGGCATCCCGAAAAGGACCATATAAGGAACTTGAGTACTTTGCTGAATAAGACATGATAGGAATATGTCTAAGGTCAGCCTGATCCAAAGCTTTACGGAGATAGCCTACCCGTCCATCCATCATGTCTGAGGGAGCTATAATATCTGCTCCAGATTGAGCCTGCAAAACTGCCATTCGGGAAAGCAGGGGTAGTGTTTTATCATTAGAAACCTCTCCTTCTGGAGAAACCCATCCATCATGACCCGTGGAGCTATATGGATCCAAAGCCACATCCGATATCAAACAGAGATTCGGAAATCTTTGTTTTATGGCTTGCAAGGCACGGATATATATACCCTCTTCCCGATAGGCCTCCGAACCCATAGGATCTTTTTTATCTGGAACGATCTGGGGAAAAAGAGCTATAGTATGTATTCCAAGTGCAATGCACTCTTCTATCTCTTTTAGAATAGGTTGGATAGAGAAAACAAATTGTCCGGGCATGGAAGGAATAGGTGTTTTCCCTTTCCCTTCCCGCACGAAAAGTGGGTATATCAGTTTATTTACCGACAGCTGGGTCTCGGCACACAGACCCCTGATGACTGCATTTCGTCTAAGACGACGAGGACGAACGTGTAGGTGAAAGGACATTCAGGAGAAGATTGATAAGGGGTACTAAATTAGTTTTTGAAAAGATCTCAGGGCTTTTGCTATTCTATCACAGGCTTCTATCATTTGTTCTTGGCTAATCACCAAGGGTGGGGCAAATCTAATGATATTTTTACGGGTATCCTTGGCCAAGATTCCTTGTTCTTTGAGGCTAAGACAAAGTTTATAGGCTAGATTTTCTTCTACTTGTTCGTTTTGCAGGACTAGGGCATTTAATAATCCTCTTCCCCGAACCTCTTTAAGAAATTCGTGCTTATGCACCATTTTTTGCATTCGTTCTCTAAAATAGGATCCTCTTTCTCGGGCTTTTTTTATCAGGTTTTCTTTTTTGATCACTTCTAGGGCTGTCCTTGCAACCCGACAGGCTATTGGATTTCCACCAAAAGTAGATCCGTGTGTTCCTGGGCTGAGCACGTCCATGAGGTGTGCATCTGCCAGGACGGCTGATATGGGGTACATACCCCCTGAGAGTGCTTTGCCTAGGACTAGCAGGTCCGGACGAAGATAGCTCTCGGTTAATCTTTGACAACTATACTGACAGGTACAATGTCCGCAGACCCCCAACCAGGATCCTACTCGTCCCAGACCCGTTTGAATTTCATCTGCGATCCACAAGACCTGATGTTTTTTACAGAGTGTAGCCACCTTAGATAAGTAATCATCAGAAGGAATACATACACCTGCTTCTCCTTGGATGGGTTCTACCAAAAAGGCAGCCACGTGGGGATGTTTCAATGATTTTTCCAGACTTGGAATATCATCATAAGGGATGATTTCAAAGCCTGGCATAGGGGGGCCGAATCTGGTTCGTGCCAGCTTGTCTGTGGAGAAAGACACGATGGTACTGGTTCGTCCGTGGAAATTTCCCTGACACACAATTATACGGACCTGATTTTCGGGAATTTTCTTGTATTCATAACCCCATTTTCGTGCCAACTTAAGTGCGGTCTCTACGGCTTCGGCACCCGTATTCATCATTAAAACCTTTTCATACTCAAAAAGATTTGAGATAAAGGCAGCCGATTCACCCAAGAGATCGTGATGAAAAGCCCGAGACACAAGGCTTAATCGGGAGACCTGATCCATTAATGCATCCCGTATTTCGGGATGTACGTGTCCTTGGTTTACAGCAGAGTATGCAGAAAGAAAATCAAAATATTGCCTACCTTCTACGTCGTAGAGAAAGGGTCCTTCACCCCGGGATAAGACAACAGGCAGGCTATCGTAGTTTTGGGCTATATATCTGGTTGTTTGTCTTATTATCGCATGGGGGTCTATTTTTTTACCCCTTTCTTTATTGGATTCAGACATGGTAATCTCTTTGTTTTCTTTTGGAGGACCTTCTGGATCTGAAAATTTGTGTGGCGAGTATCCTATATATTAGAATCGTTCAAAAATACCTGCCACACCTTGTCCTCCTCCTACGCAGGCGGTCACCATACCATAGCGTTGTTTTCGTCGGGTCATTTCATGTAGAAGCTGAACCGTCAACTTAGCCCCAGTACAACCTAGGGGATGTCCCAGGGCAACGGCTCCCCCATTTACATTTACCAATTCAGGAGAAATATCTAAGGCTTTGATCACAGCCAAGGCTTGACAGGCAAAAGCTTCGTTTAATTCTATTTGTTCTATATCGGGCAATCTAAGATTTGCTTGTTTCAAGGCTTTGGGAATTGCGTTCACGGGGCCTATTCCCATGATTCGGGGGGGCACCCCTGCCACGGCATAGGATACCATGCGGCCTAGGGGTTTGGGACCCAATCTTTTTACAAATTTTTCAGAAACCACTAACAAAAAGGCAGCACCATCTGAGGTTTGTGAAGAGTTTCCTGCGGTCACTTGTCCGCCTTTTTTGAAGACAGGTTTGAGTTGGCTCAGACTTTCCAGGTGGGTATCGGATCGGGGGCCTTCATCCTTATCCACTTTGAAGCTGTGAAGTTGCCTTCCTTTCTCCTGGGTCCAGGTCTCTTCTTCTACCTCCACAGGGATCATCTCTCCTTCAAATCCGTGTGTCTTTTGAGCCTGTATAGCCTTCTGATGAGAGGACAAAGAAAAGTTATCTGAATCCTCTCGACTGATTCCATGCGCCGTAGCTACTTCTTCAGCTGTCAAACCCATATTAATAAAATAATCTGGATGTGCTTGGACGAGCGTGGGATTTATGGCAGGCGTGTAGCCCATCATGGGTACCATGGACATAGATTCGGTTCCACCTGCGATGATACAATCAGCTGTTCCGGCACGTATACGTGCCGTAGCCAGGTGTATGGCTTCCAAACCTGATCCACAATAGCGATTGATCAACATCCCAGGCACCTCCTCGGAGAGTGCCAACAAACTGATCAAACGACCCATTTGCATACCTTGTTCTGCTTCTGGAACCGCATTTCCTACCAAAAGATCGTCTATCCAAGAGGGTTCTAATTGGGGAAACTCCTTCAATATCCGCTGAATGACCAAAGAAGCTAAATCATCCGAACGCACAGAACGTAATCCTCCTTTTTTAGCCTTTCCCACAGGCGTACGAAAACCACACATGATATAGGCTTCTCTCATATTTTAAATCTAAATCTACGGATAAGATACCCAATTAAAGATCAAGTTTTGATCCTTTTTTGTATCCCCCAAAAGAAATCTTGTTAAGTTTTTCATTTCAGCAAATGAACCCAACCCTTACAGGTCACGGGATAATCGGAAAAGAATACCTGATAAAAATAAACGTCACTGGGTAAAAAAGACCCCTCCCAACTATTATCATAATTATCCTGCTGGAATACGACGGATCCATTCTTATTTAAGACCAAAAGGGATAAGGAGTAGGGGCTGTCTATGACGAATTTCTCATTTTTTCCATCTCCGTTGGGTGTGAACACGTTGGGAATGAAAAGACGTTGTACATGTATTTCTTGTTCTATTTGCTTCTCACAATGACCATTACGAGCATGCAAAACCACGTGCTTAGGACCTGGTTCTTCATAGACATGGCTTATAGTTTTTTTCTGTTCGTAGGCTTTCAAGCTTGTTCCATCTCCCAAATCCCAATGGAAATGGTCTGCCTGGACTTCGGCTTGGAATTCAAAGGTTTGGGCATTTTGGCAGGAGAGAATGGGATTTGAGGTAGGTCCCCATGCTAGGCGTACCTCGGGGACCACTTCCACTTGTATTTGAGACCTAATTTCACATTCTTCTGCCCGAATCAGCAAAAAATATTTTGTTGTCTGGGTGGGGGAAGCCAGAACTGAGGGCCCTGTGGGGGAGGATAGTGTTTCTATGGGTGCCCAGAAATAGCGAGCTTTATCTGAGTTTGCATAGGCTTCTAGGGTGAGTTCTTCTCCGAAGCAGATCTTTTGCTCTTTTTCAGGTAAACGATATTCTAAGGGTTTCTTGATAGACAAGATCCAACTGCTTAGAACCTCTTTGTTACAACCTTCTGGATCTGTTGATTTCAAGGTAATCACATAGTTGCCGGGTGAATCAAAACTATGAGTCACCTCTTCGTCATTATTTAATACGAAAGAGCCGTCTCCTTCCGTATCAAAATTCCAAAAAAATTCTCCTCCCCTACTCGCTTTCCTATCAAAGACTGCCACAAAAGGAGCACATCCCGTAGTTACGGCAATTCGTGATTTCCTTTCGTCATAGACATCAAATTCAGATTTTAGCAATCCCACCTCAAATTTAAAAACCCCCATATTGCAATTTGTACTATTATCTGTGGCTGCAAAAGCACCTGAGGTGGTAGGAAATCCAGCCCGATCACTTCCACAATTTGCACATGCAGCCTGATAAACGATCCCTGATTTCTCAAATCTACTAGTGCCTCCATCTACATGATCACCCGAAGCACTTGATCCAAAATAACTTCCATAGATCAACTTGCTGGCATCGGGTGCCAGGACAAGAAAATAAAAATCAGATCCTGTGGTGCGGCGTCTATAAGCACCCGTTGTAATGGGTAAATTATATAGGGGTTCATTATTCAATCTAATTCCGCCCACAGAGGATCTATTAGATTCTCCGCCCCACCCTACAAGAAAAATTTGTTCGCAATCACTGACCATAAAAGCAGTAGGCACCAGCTGAGGGATACCTGCACTATTTCCCCCGATCACCGTAGACCATATGGATCTCGTTAAATCATGATTGAACTTATGAATAAAATGTCCGCCTGTCCCATGCCTAAATACCTGCCCCTTGATGGGATAACCTGTTCCCCTAGTTTGACCTGTCACATAAACATCTCCATCCGAATCTAAGTCCAAGAGATAAGCTTGATCTATTTCATCGGTACCGAATATCATAAGTCTAGGACTAGGACGTCTCATATTATAATCTCGGGGAATGAATGCCACGAAAGATTCTATGGAGCCTGGTTTTCCCAAAATCCGCAATAAGGGATATCCCAAGGAGTACGAAAATGCCAAGGGCGTGGAGGTCCATGTACTTCCTGCCACATAAAATCCCTGCAAATTAGCTCGTACCGAGTTCAGCATATTCCCATTACGGCTCCCTATTAACCAAGAAAAGATCAGACCTGATAAATCTGATTTCAATTTCACCAGCACCCCAGTAACCGAACCATAGCGAGAAGCTGCTGTACCAATACTGGAGCCAAGTGGCTTATGTGTCAAAGGAAAATCGCTATGGGAATAGGTATGTGAGGCCAAGATCGGATCTCCATCCTGATCTAGATCAATTTCACTCCGCAAGCCATCTCCATAGTTATTTGACATATTGGAACCTTGGGGTATCAATCCATCATTCTCGGTCCCACCCAAATAGGTGGAGCCTAATAGATTGGCACCATCCGAGGATATCTTGGCGACAAACAAATCGGTTCCTGTCCTAAACAGAGTTGTCTGAGAATACACATCCGGACCCCTCGGATTGCTTCTAATCAAATAGAGAGGAAAGGGATCCGAAGGGGTTCCCCCGGCAAAGCTTTTATCATAGGCATCCTTGGTTGTGGGAAAATCACTAGAAGATGTAATGCCTGCAACAAATAGTTCCCCCTTACGATTGGTTTGCATACTGGTAGGTGTCTCCTTACGAGCTCCTCCTAGATAAACAGCAAAGATCAATTCTCGTCCATCCGGGGTAAATTTGCTGATCAGCACATCTATCTCATATCTATATCCTTGAAAGCCTGGAGGAAAAATACCACTTGAAGGTTCAAATTTTCCGACAGAGGCGCCGAAGATAATCCCCCCGGCATACATGTTTCCACCCTCATCCGTACAGGCTGTATTTCCCCAATTATCGGCAGAAGAGCCTGTCAAGGTGGAAGCCACGAGTTCTGGGTCTATCAAAAGCGTATATTTTTCCGTATCGTAGTCGGGCACCTCAAAGCCCAGGATATGTTTATCCTTCCATACGTACTTGCATGAGATAGACAGGGTATCCTGTCCGTGGATCAGGTAGGCTTTGGGAATATGTTCTGTCCAGACTCCAAAACGTGTGGGTATGCTCAGCAAATTTTCCCTTAACTCTGGAATAGCACCTTCTATTTTCAAGGATAATTTCGAGAGATCTCCACCGGGTGCCACAAACAGATTATACTTTATCCCCTGGGGGGATTTAAAAAGCTGCAAATCTATTCCCTCATATAGATCACAATACCAAATCTCCTGATAAGACAGGGCCTTTCTTCCCCACCTACTCGGATCCTTTCCCAAGAAAAAATGATGGCGCCCATAAGAACCATACATACCCCTGGGGCGCAGTTTATTGGTAGCACCTAGGAAGCGGAATGAAATTCCTTGAGATCCTTCTTCTATCCTATGCTCTTTAGGTGAAAATGGCAAATCTGCTGCATGCCCCGCATGAACTTTTGATGGAGGAGACATCAAATGATAATACCACCCATGTTCTTGAACAAAGAGGTATGCAGAAGAAGAAATTCCATATCGGTACATATGGGAAGCATGCCATTGTCCCTTATTTTCTACGAAACCTGGGGCTTTAAAACTACTTTGTTTTCGTAGCCCCCCACCCACAGGTATTCCCAAAAGATAGGTCCATCCGCAGAGGAAAAGCATCCCACATAGAATCCCGTAATATTTTCCTAAACCCCACATAGAACCTCTGTTATCAATCTATTCTTATTTCTTTCTTATCTTGAAAACTGATCCTTAGGCTGTTTTCGTTCGGATAGTACTTTATTTCTTTGCTTCTCCATGTGGGGAGTTTGTCCAGGTTGCTATTCCTCTACCGAGTTCAATTTAAGGATTTTTCCTTAGATATCCTTCGTTGTGGGTTCTTTCTAGAATCCTAAGTTGGACCTTGTTGTAAAACCAAGGCTTGTTTATCTCCGAGTTGGGTTTTTGATGAAGACATAAGGGGCTATGTCTTACGGGATGAACATCTTAATCCATTACCCCTTTTTAACCGCTCAGCTACCTCTCAGGATATCCCGAATCACCGAAGAGGGCCTTAGTTAATCCGGATCCCCATCACCATGAAGTACATGATTTGATTCTTGAATGTACATGAAAAGAGGTGACAAATATTAGTAATTGCATTCATATATACATTAACTTAATTTTTTATTTATACTAATTATCCTATAAACAATATAATTAATACAAATACAAAGAAACTACGATATAAAAACATGAAAGATTATAAGAAAATAACGATATAAATGTATGTATTGCATGATTTTAAATATAAATTTATCTTTCCATGTATTATATCCATGATATATGGATGTATAAATCTTTTTGTAGGGTATAATTGTTCTTTATAATGATGAATAAAATATTTATTGCGGGACTCGCAGGAGTCGTTATGTTGATAATCATGAGTTTAGTCCATTCTCCTTCTGGGGAAGACAGTCTCTTGGGGACCCCTCCGGAGGAAGCTATCCCATTAAATTCTCCTCCAAGGGAAGTAGTGGCAAAGGAGGAAAATCCTCCGAAGGAGGTGGTAGCGAGGGATGATTCTTCGTTGGAGGGGGATGTAGTTTCCGTATATGATGGGGATACATTTAAGATTAATCTTATAGGGGTAGATGCACCCGATGTATTATCTGTGAATCTAGGCATCAGATTGGCTGGGGTGGACACACCCGAAATCAGAGGTGCGAAATGTGATAGAGAAAAAAGGCTAGCCTATCAGGCCCGTGATTTTGTAAAGTCTAAAATCCTGGGCAAGAGGATTTTATTACAAAATTGTAAGCGGGGAAAATACTTCAGACTGGTCTGTCAGGTAAATACGGATGAGGGAAGTCTAACAGATCTACTAATAAGAAAGGGCTTGGGCTACCCCTACTACGGGCGTAAGAAGGACAAATATCGTTTCTGTACGACCAAGCGATAATCCCAAGGGTAGCAAGTCGCTAACCTTGTGGCTTGAGGTTTTTTTCAGTACCCCTTAATAAGTTGGGGACTTGGAATAGCTGTTGAGTCGGCTTGAGGGGTTTTATTCCCCGAGGATGATATCCATAGGCAAGCACCTGGGTATCCTTCTTGTCTCGGGGAATACACAGTTTCAGTATATTTGAGATATTTGCCTTTGAGGCAGATATCTATCTCTGAACTGGGTAACTTTTCTGGGTTCGCTTAGATTCATGCTTTACGAATACCCTAGTTTATGTCTTCTGATCGGCTTTTAATCCTTTTTCTTAGAAATTTTCTGGCAGGTTCTGTGAAGACTCGTCTGATTCCTAGGTGGGGCAAGGAAGGCGCCTTGGAGATATATAAACGATTGGTGCAAAGAACCCATCAGCTTCTTTATGCCTTTCCTGGTGTAAAGCATGTCTTTTATGATAGGTATGTCCCACATCAAGACCTTTTTTCGTCTTCGGAATTTGATCAATATGTTCAATCGGGACACGATTTGGGTGAACGGATGGATCATGCATTCTCGCACGGATTTTCTCGGGGGATGCACAAGATTGTGATTGTGGGGAGTGATTGCTATGATCTGGAAAAAGAACATTTGGAACTTGCTTTCTCATCTCTGGATAGGGTTCCTTATGTACTGGGTCCCGCTCGGGATGGCGGTTATTATCTCCTGGGCATGACAAAGCCCTCTTCTTTTTTATTTCAGCATACCCGTTGGAGCCATGCTCGGGTCTTGGAAGAGGCATTAGAAAAGCTCAAACAAAGACATGAAAACTATAAACTGCTCCCAAGCCTGATGGATATAGATACCCCAGAGGATGTAGAAAGATTATCAAAAAGGGGTATCACCCTTATGGGGGGATAAATCAGTTTCCGTCTCCTCGTTTACTTCCGAATACTCTATGGGAAGAAACTTGACCCATTCAGATTTAAACTTCAACTGAGCTTTTCCTGTGGGTCCATTCCGATGCTTGGCTAGGATTATATCCACAATTCCTCGGGTAGGATTTCCCTCATTATCTTGCATAATCCCGTAATATTCGGGTCGGTAGAGAAAAATTACGACATCAGCATCCTGTTCTATAGACCCCGATTCTCTGAGATCTGATAGGATCGGTCTTTTTTCTCCACCCCGTTTTTCCACCTCTCTACTCAATTGGGAAAGTGCTATTATGGGGATATCCAATTCTTTAGCGAGGGCTTTAAGGGTTCGGGAAATATTTGCAATTTCCTGTTCTCTATTTCCTTGAAAACTCCGAGTAGTTTCTCCTCGCATAAGTTGTAGATAGTCCAAGATGATCAGGGAAACGCCGTGCTTAGCCTTGACCCTCCGAGCCTTGGTTCGGAGTTCTGGGACGGTCAATGCGGGGCTCTCATCTATAAATATGGGTGCTTTGGCGAGTTTTTTGGTTCGGTTAACAAGCTGTTCCCATTCATCTTCTTTCAATTGCATTTTCCGAATTCTTTCCCAATCATCCGTCGAACTTTCTTGTCGTGGCTCTAGTTGGGCTTCTGCAAAAATCAAACGTTGGATCAATTGTATTCCTGACATCTCCATAGAAAACATGGCTACGGGGCGTCCGTGATCTATGGCTGCATTTCGCAGAATGGAGAGTGCAAAGGCGGTCTTTCCCATACTAGGTCGGCCCGCTATGACAATAAAGTCTGAAGGTTGCCAACCCGAGCTGAGCCTATCCAAATTTGGAAACCCTGTAGGTACGCCCACGGCTTCCTTTTTTTCTGCCTTCCGTCTCCGGTCCATCTCCTTTAAGACCCGAGGGAGAGATATTCCTATCTCTTCAAAGTCCCGACTGATCAGGTGTTCCCTGGTTTCAAACAGATGTTGTTCTGATGTTTCCAATAGTTCAAACACATCTTCGTCCGCCTCATAAGCCTTTCGTTGAATTTTATGAGAGAGGCTTATCAAAGAACGTTTCATGTATTCCTCTGACAAAAACCGAACATGAGACTCCAAATTTGCAGAAGAACCCACCAATCCACTCAACTCCACCAAATATCCCACTCCCCCTACCATGGACAATTTCTTCTTCCTCTTAAGACACTCTTCCACAGTCAATAGGTCTACGGGATCTGAATCCTCGTATAAGGACAGGATCGCCTTATAGATTTCTTGATGTTCTTTGAGATAAAAAATCTCGGGACGCAACATATCCACAATCACATCTATATTGCTGCTCTCCAAAAGCATAGCACCCAAGACTACCTTCTCTAGGGAGAGGTTATGAGGGGGTATTAACTTTTTTTGTCCTTTGCTTTCCATTTCAAATCCATCCTTCCGATCCTAAAAAGCCAACAGGGCAGCTTTCACCTTCTCCATCAACCACATGGGTGTTGAGGTGGCCCCACAAACGCCCACACGATCACCTGTTTCAAACCATGATTTATCCAATTCTCCGACCGAGGATATACAGTAGGTATTTTCATTTTCCTCCTTACATGTGTTGTACAATACCTTTCCATTAGAAGATTTAGTACCTGCCACAAAGATCACCTTATGATAGCTGATGGCAAATTTTCGGAGTTCTTTGTCTCGGTTTGAGACCTGGCGACAAATGGTATCTCTGGCATGAACCTCAATACCCGCTTCTCGGAGTCGGCGAACGATATCATAGAACTGGTCAATACTTTTGGTTGTTTGACTGTACAGAATAATCTTTCGGGGCATGGTTTTTAGATTTAACTCTTCCAGATTTTGAAAAACAACTGCTTTTCCTTCTGTTTGCCCGAGCAGACCCGAGACTTCAGGGTGTCCTTTTTTTCCATATATGTATATGGACTGATCTTGTACGTGGGAGCTCCGAACAGCCTCTTGGAGTTTCAGCACCACTGGGCAGGAAGAATCTAGTAATTCTATATTGTTTTCGTAGGCAATCTTATAGGTTGAAGGCGGTTCTCCGTGGGCACGTATCAAGACCTTTGCATCACGAATATCCGCAAGGTCCTCGTGTGAAATCACCTCCAAGCCCATTTTTCGTAAACGAAGAACTTCTTCATCATTATGGACTATATCACCTAGGCAATATAAATGTCCCTCCTCTTTCAAGACAGCCTCTGCCATCCTTATAGCATACACCACCCCAAAACAAAATCCCGACCGGGTATCTATACTTACTTGCAAATTCATAACACGATCAACAACACAAAAGCTCTTCGGAATTCCGAAGCTTGGCCAAGTTTAAAGATTTTACAATCAAATTCCATCTGATAAATGATTCATCTGAATATTTTATTTCGGATTTGCGAAAATTTTTAATTAGCTTGCGTCCATACTCCAAAACAGGTCTCTATGCTCAAACCTTTTTCAGATAAAGAACGTACGCTTATGCTGGAATCTGTCCGTTCCTTTTGTCGGAAGGAGATTCTACCCCATGTTCGTGAATGGGATGAGAAAGCCAAACTACCTAGGGCTCTTTTCAGATCTTTAGGTTCTCTGGGCTTGATGGGTATTCTAATTCCGTCTATTCATCAGGGTGCTCAGTTGAATTATTCTACCTATATCTCTTTGATAGAGGAAATAGCTCGTGTAGATCCTTCGGTAGCACTTTCTGTTGCGGCACACAATTCGCTTTGTGTGGGACATATTTCCAGCTTTGGAACCACCCAACAGAAAGAACGATTTCTTCCCCGTCTGGCTAGCGGAGAACATCTAGGTGCTTGGGCATGTACGGAGCCCTCATCCGGCTCAGATGCGCATGCACTCAAAACACGAGCCCGCAAAAAAGGAAAGACGTGGGTCCTAAATGGAACCAAAAACTTCATCACCCATGGAAAAACCGGGGATGTATTTGTGATCCTGGCAAAGACAGAGGATGATAAGCATACGGCTTTTGTAGTAGAAAAAGGTACGCAGGGTCTTAGGGCGGGAAAGACTGAGGACAAACTAGGCATGAGAGCCTCGGAGACGGCCGAATTAATTTTAGAAGATTGTATCGTACCGGATGAAAATTTGATCGGAAAAGAAGGAGAAGGATTTAAACAAGCCATGGGTGTCCTGGAAGGGGGACGGATCTCCATCGGCGCCCTGGCTTTGGGAACCGCAGTAGGTGCCTACGAAACGGCCTTGAAATATAGTCAAGAGAGGTATCAATTTGGCAAACCTATATCCAGTTTTCAGGCCATTTCTTTCAAGTTAAGTGATATGCATATGGAAATAGAGGCGGCTCGCTTACTTCTCAAATCTGCTGCGGAACAAAAAGATGAGGGTGAGTCGGTCATCAAGTCTTCCTCCATGGCAAAATATTATGCGTCTGAGGTATCGGTTAGGGTTTCAAACGAAGCTGTTCAAATCATGGGTGGATATGGGTATGTCAAAGATTTTCCGGTAGAAAAATTCTACAGGGATTCCAAGCTTTGTACCATCGGGGAAGGCACCTCCGAGATTCAAAAACTTATTATTTCAAGACAAATTCTCGGTTCTTAGAAAATACTATCAGGGTATTTCTTGGATATTCCCAAGAAGTTTTTTATAATAGCAGGCGGTTATGTATTTGGGTATGTACTTGTTCATTTTTTAGACCATGGAAACAAAGGTAAAAGAGAATTTGAAGGACTTAGTGTCACCCCTGGCTGAAGCCTCACGATGGGGTCACGAGCAGGTGGTTTTTTGTCAAGATCAAGATGTGGGTCTGAAAGCCATTATTGGGATCCATGATACAACTCTAGGTCCCTCCTTGGGCGGTGTGCGTCTATGGAACTATCAGAAAGAAGAAGACGCGTTAAGAGATGTTTTGCGTCTCTCCAGAGGAATGACCTATAAGTCCTCCCTGGCCGGGCTCAATTTGGGAGGAGGTAAGGCGGTTATTATTTCGGATGTGAAAAATAAGAGTGAAGCGCTGTTGAGAAGATTTGGTCAGTTTGTCCACACGCTGGGAGGTCGGTACTGGACCGCTGAGGACGTTAATATGAACATTCGCGACATGGATTATATTCGTATGGAGACACCCCATGTTGTGGGGCTCTCTCGTGAATCCGGTGGCAGCGGAAACCCTTCACCTCTCACCGCATATGGTGTATATATTGCCATGAAAGCGGCTGCAAAACGACGATATGGAAAAGATTCGCTCCAAGGAAAAACCATTCTCATCCAAGGCGCCGCAGGCAGTGTGGGACACAGTTTGGCCCAACTTCTTGCAAAAGAACTTCCGGAGCTCTTGATCAGTGACATTCAAGAAGACAGGCTCTTAAGTCTCTATAAAGGCTTCCCGAGGGGTCCCAGGTTTATTCCTCCGGATGCGGTGTATGATACGCCCGCGGATATTTTCGCGCCTTGTGCTTTGGGTGGTGTTTTGAACGAGGATAGTATTTCTCGAATGAATTTTGATATCATTGTAGGGGCAGCCAATAACCAATTACATAGAGAAAAAGAAGATGCTGAACTGTTGAGAAGCCGAGATATTCTTTATGGTCCAGACTTTCTGGTCAATAGTGGAGGGGTTATTAGTGTAGCTTATGAATTTGCTGGAAAATATGATGAGAAGGCAGTCTACTCGCGTATAGACCTAATTTATGATACCCTCTTAAATGTTTTCAAGAAAGCAGATAAAGCCAAATTGTCCTCTCATCAAGCAGCCATGAAACTGGCTGAGGAGCGAATTCATCAAATTAGAAA
>JAPOQI010000085.1 GCA_026710765.1 Cytophagales bacterium
AAGATATTTGACATGGGTAATCAAGACTTATTTGTCCCAATCAATAGAAGTATAGATACCAGGCTTCAATCTTCCACAAAGTCAACTCAAATAGCACAAAGATTTTCAAGCGTCTATAAACCAGATGAAAGAAATTTTGGGGTTATTGTACAAATACGAAACGATAAGGGAATAATAGGAATGGATATAGGTGAATTTGGGCAACTTCAGGGGGTTGAAAGTGAAGTGCTTTTCGGGGACCATACCAGATTTCAACTTACTGGTGTGAGAGAAAAGGGGGATAGAATAATTTTATCTGTCAAACAATTAGAGAATTAAAATAAAGTATATAAAGTTTGTAAATAAAATTAATTTGTATATATTTGGAATGTTATGGCAGAAGACAATAGAATATTCGGGGATAATGAAGAAGTGCGTAATGCATTCTTTAATGCATTGGGGGATGTGGGTACTCACCAGAGAACTAAGAATGAGATTGTAAGATTAACAGGTGAGTTCCTAACCTATGAGGATGACTCCCAGAAACAAGCCCAGTTTAAAGAAGCCCACCCTGAATGGTTAGATTATTGTAATGCGGTTCAAAGGTACTGGTGGGGTGAGGACGGGGACAGATTAAAATATAGGAAGATGACCTATCCGCAAAAAGTAAGATATAAAAAAAGGATAATAGCCCTGCCAGATAGAGACATAAAAATTGAGTTACGGTGGGCAATTTTCCATGAGAATATACAATTGGACAGGGAATTTGAAGAACGACAAAGAAGGGCATAGGACAGGTCTCACCTGTTAGGGATTAGATTATGTATAAAGTGTTGAGATTGATTTGTCTAATGACAGTACCCATATAGTTTTTTATCGGCGGTTAATAAAGTTTCTCTTTTTATAAGTGCTATGGAGTGGCAATACGATTGGGAACTCAGCTTCTCTTTTTTTATTGTTCTTTACCTTTTCTTTTATCTCCTGTATCTGTTGCGGTTGTATCGTGTATCACGGGTATTAGGTTCTTATTTTCGCAGACATGTTTTATATAAGTTTCTTCTTCGGAGTCTTGCCTTAGCTTGTCTTTTACTTGCTTTATTGGGGCCTTCTTGGGGTAGATCTTTGCAAAAGATAACTGTGGAGGGGAAGGATATCTTTTTTTGTGTAGATCTTTCAGAATCTATGAACACGAGGGATATTTCTCCTTCACGTCTTGCACGAGTTAAATTTGAGTTGAAACGTATGGTACAATCTTTGGCAGGTAATAGATTGGGAATCGTCATGTTTTCCAACGAGGCCTTTATGCAATGTCCTTTAACCTATGATCCTTCTGCCCTGAACCTTTTTTTAGATGCCTTGAATACAAAACTTGTTCCGAGAACAGGAACCGATTTTGAACCCCCACTGCGAATGGCATTTGAAAAATTGAAAAAGGATCCCATTGTGTATGGAAAAAAGGTAGCCAAGGTAATAGTTCTTATCAGTGATGGAGAGGATTTTGGAGATCAGGCTGAAGAACTGGTTCCCAAAATAAAACAAGCCGGCATACACATGTTTACATTAGGGATCGGAACCACCCAAGGAGGAAATGTGCCCGGAACCCATGGTGGAAAGAAATATGATAAGAAGGGAAAAGAGGTACGATCTCGGTTGCAAACCAAGACTTTACGGAATCTTGCTGCCCTGGCAAATGGAAAATATTTTGAAATCAACAGAGAGCAAAATGGAGTTAATTCTCTTCTGGAAGAGTTGAATGAAATACAAGGGGTAGAGCGGGAGAGTCGTGTTCGGGATTTGGGGTCAAACAAATATGCATATGCTCTTTTGGCTGCACTACTTTTTCTTTGTATA
>JAPOQI010000025.1 GCA_026710765.1 Cytophagales bacterium
CCTCATAGTCAAAGCTACGAGCCGCCAAGAGTTGGTCTTGGAAAATGTAGAACTTGTCGTTGTCAACACCCCCAGGACCCTCTACCAAAAGAAATCTAAAACTATCTGTGTTGTCAGGATCCTCTGCCAGAAGATTGCCTACAATCGTGCCCGGACCTGAATTTTCCCGAATGGAATAACTACTTAACATGATGTTTACCGGATTTTCCGGCGTGTCTGCTAACTCTATGATGAAATTCTTGGAAATCTGAAAGCCCCCTTTGTCTGTAGCTGTGACATGTATGCCTAATTGATTAGTATGCTCGTAATCAAAACTTAAGAGGTTATGCAATCTGTTGCCCGCCTTGATTACGAAGGAATCATTGTTGTTGGACGAAGTACCTTGACTGAGTGAATATGCGATCCTCTCGCTCTCATCAGGATCCTCTATCTCAAAGAAACCAATCATCGTATCCTTAGCAACATTTTCCTGTACAACCCCTCTCTCTAAAATAATATCCGTGGGTGGCTCATTCACATCCTGTGCCCGAATGACAAAATCTTCTATAAAATGGGTGTTATTCCCACCATCCCGTGCCTCTATGCGAACCCGATAAAAAATATTATTCTCATAATCCAACGGACGTAGAATCAGAAGTTGATTGCCTTTGATCTGAAAAAAATCAGCATCATTAGACTCTAATAGGGTATAGCTGATGGGATCACCCTCGGGGTCTCTAGCCGTTAATTCCCCTATCAATGTAGACGCGGGGGCATTTTCATCTACCGTATAATTGTTGAGTTCAATTTGGGTAGGCGCCTCATTACCATCTGTGGCTACTATGGTGAAGGTCTGAACATGAGTTTGTCCTATGTTATCGCTGACCTGTACCCGTATCTCATGATTTTCTTGTTCTTCATGATCTAATTTCACAGCCAGCTTAAGCTCCCCACCCTCTATGACAAACTTTGCATTATCACGGTCTCCAGGTCCGGGAATGAGTAAAAAATTGTGATGATCCTGATTGTCAGGATCCGTGACCTCAAAACTGCCTACCGAATGACCTATGGGCTTTAACTCCGAAATCTCTACCTGACTGAGTGCTAAGTGGGTTGGAGGCTCATTTACATCCTTGATAAGAATCGTGAAACTTTCTTCCACCTCAGCAGCCCCAGAATCTGTGCTCCGAACCCTACATATGTACTCACTCTTGTTCTCAAAATTTAATGCCGTATTGATCCTAAGCTCCTGATCCTGTATTGAAAAATTGGCATTGTCGTCATCCCCACCACCAGATACCAAAGAATAAATAAAGCGATCTCCTACATCTTCATCTTGGCTTTGAAAAGTCCCGATCACATAGTTGACCAATTTATCCTCTGCCACAATGTTTAAACTCAAACGGATACCCGTAGGCACATCGTTAATATCACCCACATCAATTTGTATCTGCTCCGTGATGGACTGATTCTGTGCATCTCGTACAGATACTTCCAAAAAATAAAAAGAACGATCTTCGTAGTTCAGACTCCGAGCCAAGACAAGTTGATCACCTCGTATGTCAAATACCCCTTCACTATGATTTATAAGAGAATACATGTGGGTATCTCCCTGATCCTCATCTATGGCATTAAGGGTACCTATGTTGTGACCTACGGGTTCGTCTTCATTTACAATATTATGGTCAAGGAGAATACCTGTGGGGGGTTCGTTTAGGTCCCTTATATTAATACTTAGAGATTGCGAAAACCTATTGGAAGCCCGATCCGAAACCTCTACCCTGATGGAATGTATAGGAAGTACTTCAAAATCCACACCCGTATTCAAAACCAAATCATTTCCTTGTATTAGAAAATTGGAATTCTGAATATCCCCAGTCCCACCTACTAGCCTAAAGCTATGAAGCTCATCTTGATCAGGATCTATTCCTGAAATCTGTCCTATTACCTGACCTAATTTACTATTCTCATCTAAATGAGACGGATTAATCTCTATCTGAGTGGGCAACTCATTTAGATCACGAACCTCTATTGTGAAGATTTTTTCGGTGTATTCGTTTTTACTATCGGTAGATCTGATACGAATGGAATATTGATGTTTATCTTCGTAGTCCAAGGGATTTTTTGTGTCTAATTCATCTCCGTTCAGCGAAAAATGACCGTTATCCTGATCTCCATCACCAGATGTGAAACTATACAAGAAGGTATCACCTACATCCTCGTCTGTGGATGATAAATTACCAATCAAAAAATCAGGACCCGTGTTCTCATCCACGACCGAAGAACTCAATTGAATATCAATAGGACCTCGGTTATCCGTAATGATATAAGGATCTGTGTTGCTGCCCAGGCTGGCATTGCTTTGAAAAACCAATTCGTTCACAGCATCTACCTCTCTATCCTCAGACCTATCATAAATCTTAAAGCTGAGCCGATCCCCAGAAACAGAATTACTATATATCTGTAAAAAGACAATTCGCGTACCCGTAGACTCAACACGAATACTAGGACTGCCCACACCACGTACCTCTGTACCTACAAAAGCAGCAAGCAAATTGTTCTCATCATCATCAAAATGAGATGCCAATTTCAAACGTGCTACCATGGTCATGGAGTATTGGTAATCTGAATCCCTGACAGTCCAAGTAGGAATGTTTTGAGCCTCCAGTAAAGAATATAAACAGATCCAGAAAGAAAGTGATAGGGTAGTAAAAGAAATCCTCATACCTATTGTACTAAACTACTGACGAATGATTTTTAAAATATAAGTCTCCCGATTTGTATAAACGCTGAGTAGAAAAACACCTCGTTGGGAATCCAAATATCTTTCCAAATAGATAATCAAGGATGAAGCCATGTCTTCCTCTTTTAGAACCAAGTTAGCTAGGAGATTTCCACTCAATCCGATCAACTCTACCCTACGTATCTCTTCTTCTGGATTGTGAAGGTTGAGTATCATTTTATCCTTGACAGGATTGGGTTGGATAGAAATCCCACCTAGATTAGACTCTTCCGCAAATCCGACCTGATCCTTGGGGTATAATATGAGGGGTTCATTTAGGCTTCCCACGGATAGATCCGCCTGATATTGGACAGGATTTTCGCGCAGCAGGGGAATATGTTTTTGATCCTTGTTAAGGAGCTCAAACTGAAGGGGATATTTTGTTTGATCACCCCAGACTGTGGCAAAAAACAAGGATTGATCTGCTATGATCTCTTTTTGTACCCCAAATCCTTGAACCTCTGTTGGGGAACTGATTAAAAGAACCTCTTCCCCTTGAAGATCATAGCCCCTGATTTCTATTATAAGTGTCATGTTGTTAGGAAATTGTTGAGGATCCAAATCGGGAAGGAATTTTTGGAGTTGGGCAGAGAAATTATCACCCCTATTTTTTTCCAAAAAGAGCGCCGCCGTACTGGGATAATGAAAACTGAGCACCTGAGCCGACTGATACATGTAACCTGAACCAGGATCCATAGACTCCAAAGACCCTACCCAACCAATACCCGAACCCGCATAGACCGCAAAAGAACGTTGACCCTTAATTTGATCCCCAACCTGAGGATTCAAATTAGATAAGGCGGTCTCCACACGCAATATACGTTGGGGTACATAGCCTATCCAGTTCCAACCTGGGACTAGGGATATGATTTCTTCTTCTAAAGAGGGAATATTGCCCTCATAGTCCAGAATGGTTTGTTCTTCTAATTTCAGTTTGTACAGACTCCTGAGGTTAAGACCCCCAGATTCTGTCAAAGTACCTATCCAACCATTGATCCCATCATATTGATCAAAATAAAGTCCATTCTTGATTAAATCACCATCTCGTGCATCTAAACCCGTTAAGAATTGATTTACGTTGCTGAGGTCCGGAGAACTCAGATGAAAAGATATCCATTGCCACCCTGCTTTAAGCTCCTGTCTGCGGGAAACAAAATCGGGTACATCAAATATAATGGGTGATTGTATGCTACCCTTCAAGGCATTCGCAGCAAAAATGAAGATAGGACTAACCCGAGATTGTACCCGACCATGACTCGCATTCCATACCTCAAAGGATAACTCATCACCCTCTTCAGTATGAGAATAAATGGCAAGGAATACATAATAAGCATCCAAATCCTGAATATATTCCAAAGAGGCTTTGCCCCGTATCTCGTCTCCTGCCCGAGCTATAATTAGGTCTTCGGGGTCTCGAGAGATTTCTCCATTGACCTGTAATTGTCCAATGATGCTCATGGAAAAAGCATAATCCTCCGAATGAAGTATCCAATCTTGGGGTGGGCTAGCATATATGGCAGCCTCTATGTTTAGACGTTCATTGTATCCAAACTCGGTTCTTAGATAGATATCCTGGGTGTATTGACCAATACTCAGATCTCCCCTTATATTGAACTGAATGGCTTCTTGAGATAGGGGAGTGATCGGACCTGAGGTAGGGGAAACTTGAATCCAATGGGGTAGGTTGCTGATCTCAAAATTTTGAAGCTCCCCACTCATATTCTGGATCGGGATTTCAAAAGAAACAGTCTCTCCCACAGGAACCCGAATAGATTTGCTCTCCGCAGACCAAACAACTTGATTTCTATCCACATAAGCAGACCATGTGATGGGTGAAAGAAGTTTGTTCTCATGAATATCCTGAACATTTTCAACCGTAATGTCAAGGATCACATTTTCTATCCGATCAGGTGCTTCGGTCGGTGAAAGAATAATTTTATCCCTATTGGAAGAGTAGTTAAAAGAAATATTACTCTTGGGTAATGGGATCTTGATCATGGGAGTATGAGTACCGAAGGTCGTGTTGTGCGTGGTTAGGGCATCTCCTCCGGTACTGTTCTCCGTTTCATTATCTAGTGAATTCGCTGTGAGCCAAATTCCACCTGTTTCTTCATAATCTTCAAAAGGATAGTGTCTCAGCAGACCCCGTTCATCTCCGCTCAGACGATGAAAGCGATGAGCCTGAATTTGTTCTATCGTTCGGGCAGATTCCCAAATTCGTAGATCATCTATTTCCCCAGCAAAGTGATTATCTATATTTTCAGCAGCCCCCACAAACCAACCCCTTGCACCTATCCAAAGCTTGGGTCCTGCAAATCCTGATATAGGTTTGCTGGGGATACTATTTTGTTCCGTTCCATCTATTACCAAGATGGTATTTCCTATTCTTCTTGATATCAATCCCACATGATGCCACAGATTATCATGATAAATAGCCTCAAGACTCCTTAAGGTACCTCCTTGATTACGTGCCACCAAGGTTCCATCTGCCTCTATCCCGATAGACCATCCTGATACATTCAGATCGTTCACATCTCCTCGTCCATTGGAAAAAAGAGTTACCTCAGCGTTCCCCACAGAATGAAACCAAAATTCTATGGTAAAGTCATTGTCTATGCCAAAGCTGACCGGCGTAGCCTCTGCATAAGCAAGATTATTGTTGAGATCCAAACATCTTCCCCCGGGTTCTACTTGCCACGTTCCCAAAAAAGCAGCATCACGACTCCGAATATGATCATGGGCAACCTGACCCTCTACCTCTTCCATCCTCCAATTACTCAACAAACCCCTTTCACTCCGACTCAGACGTTGGGTGGCAATAATATTGACATCTGAGGGAGAGAGGGTACGATTCCAGATTCGGAGTTCGTGTATATTACCTCTGAAATTCTCATCCCCACCCGAAGGGGTATAGGTCGTTTTGGATAAAAGAATATCACCCGTCACCTCATAATTACCTGTGAAATTGGATCCAATAGCTACAGCCAATGCATCTACTGAAAGGGTTCCTGAACGCATGAAGGGAACATAGGGGAGGGCATAGTGATGCCACCTATCATCTTGTATAGGGGTTTCGGAACGAATGATTTGATCGCCTAAGGCGAAGAAGGGAAGGTCAGCTGCATCAAAGCCTATGCTAAGACCTGAATTTTCTTCTCCTTGGGAAAGCATAACCTCCTTTCTTCCGGTTCGTATTCTGCGGGCATAAAAGTCTATAGAGAAGGGTTGTTGTGAAATATCAATCCCTGTAATCTGCATATAATTATTTTCGCTCCCATCAAAAAAGATGCTTGCGGGATGCCTTAGGGTTCCCCCGTTGAGAATACCTGAGATCTCAAAATTTTGTGAAATAAGACGCCCTTCATTGATACGTTCATTGAACTGAACCATAATTTCGTCCCCAGGAGACAAAATCCCATCTGCGGGTTGGGGTACACCAAAAGGATGAGGATTGATCCTATCTATAATTCCCGAATAAACCTCTGAATCTCTTTGGGTCGTCAAACCCAATTCAGGAATATTACAATAGGATACCACAACAAGATCATAGGCACCATCTGAGTAATTTTCCACATTCCAGGTATACTCTATATTGGGCGAGACCTGAGAAATTTCTATCTTATCGGGGTCCCCTTGACTATCTTTATAAAAGGTCTCCAAGGTGATCCATCCCGTAGCAGATTTGGGTCTGTATCGCAAATCTATCTTTTCAAATCCCCCATAATTGATGTCAAAACTCCCAATTACCACATCCATTTCATGATCAAGTTCATAGTTGAGAACCCAATTATCCTTAGGGGCTCTGAGTTCGGGTAGGGTACAAGAGGGTTGAAAATGGGCTGTGATGTTAATGCTGCTAGAGAGGTTATCATCGCAGGTGGAGGACATAACGATTTCTATGTCTTCATAATCGTACTCATAAGGACCCCGCTCCATAGACAGAATTTTTTGAATAGCACCTCCCCCAGGTACCTCAAAACTTCGTCTGGAATCAAAAAAAGCACCATCTATTTTAAAAGACGCCCCATGCGGATTTGTGCTATTGACCACTTGAAGACTATATTCCACATCCTCATTTGTCTCACTATCATTGTTTAGGATAAGAACAAAAATAGCTTCCTCATCTGCGGGCACATTGAAAACCTCTGCCACCCGTACCTCTAAGCGGGGTAGTTCTCGTGTTCTGGTTGTGGCGCCGATCTCGGTGCCGGGCATATAATATTTGGTCACATAGGCTTCTTCATGCGGACAAGAGGTCTCCCCACCATCCTTGATTACAAAAATGGGACTATTCGCATACCCCTCACCCGTATAAATATCTACCGAAAGAAAATCTCCTATATCCCCATCACTTAGGGTATATTCATAAGTGGTTTCGGTCTCGGTTGAGTAAGCAAAACTATATCCTGTCGTGATGGAAATCCCAAATTCAAGGGTCGCCTCCAAAGCCGCACCAAATACATTCGCACCCAGAGTCGCACCCATAGTAACCCCCACAGCCAACTCAAATTCTGCCCCCAAGGTTTCGCCCTCCCCATAACTACTAGAAGAAGCATACTCCGTACCCGCACTGAGACTAATATTATTAGCACCCCCTGCTGCGATGGCATCTAATTTTTCTTCTTCATTTCGGGACAAGGCTTCTTCCCAGAGCCGTATTTGTTGATTGAACCACCTGATGGAATCCATGGCTTCACTATTGGGTTGGACGAAGGTATAGCTAGGCCCATCAAAGTCTGCGGCCTCTGTGATGGTGGGTGTGCTTGTACTGGGACTTAGTCCTTGTTCAGTCCATTTGCTATCGTCATTATTAGACCCGTAGAGAGGGTGATCTGCGGCTATTTTTGAACTATAAGCTGAATGATTTAAGAGTAGGTTATTTCGTAAATCCCCCAGGGCAGGTAGGAGCTTGCTTTCAATATGATCTTGGGTATAAATAAAGGTGGTGTTGTTACCAATGGGGTTCAAAAAAAGACCCAAACTAGATGCCACTTGGTATTCTGTACCCGAAGCACCTAATAAAGAAACCTCTGCCGCAGTTCCATCCAGAGGACAACGCACCAGATCATCAGGGTCCGTACCACAATCTGAAGACCTAAATAAACCTATGGATTGTGAAGCCCCATACTGATAATTCTTGGAAGAACCTACGAAAATATCACCCTCTGCCCCCACCAAATCGTCACTTGTGGAAATATCTGTGGTGGTGGTGTAGCTGGATACCCATTCTCCCTGAAAGCCTGCCCCGATGCCTACCTCAACACCTACTTCAAAAGTAGCCGTTGCCTCCAATAATACGGCAGCCCCGATTCCAATAAAGGTTTCATTTTCCAAACCCACACTCAGACCTGCTGATATAGAGGTATCGGTACGAAGACTGGTTGAGTGGGTAAAACTCAGGGTTTCTCCTTGGGAAAGTGTGGTAGAGCTATCTGTTCCTGGGGGATCTCTGAGAATAAAGTCTACCATCTCAGGTCCTTGGGTAACGAAGCTTGAATTCAAGGCTCGGGCACCAAATAGATAGGCACGGTGAACATCATTTAAATCACTTGGATTTGGCCAATAGGTTAAATTCCCACCCGCAGTAGCTGTAATTTGTAGGGTCCTGGTGAAACTGTTTTCAGGAATGGAAGAATCCAAAGAGGTGTTGGGATTGTTGCCCATGAAAACATATAGCGTATCCCCCTGAGCCCTAGAGATTTCTATCTCCTCAGGGGCTACCCCAGCACCCCCCGAAGTTTCATAATACATGTACTCATCATCATCTCCCTTATAGACACCTTTACCTAAATAATTGGTTAGCGTCAACGTGGCATCGGTCACGGGAACATGATCTTCTACCGGGCTCCCCGTATCCCGATTGGTATATACCTCTTCTACACTGATCCGCATCCCATATAGATAATTTGTCAGATATATGGGATTGGGACTAGAACTTAAATCTATCTCATCAGTTTCTCCCGAAGAACTCTCAAAAGTGAAGCTATCCTCCCCACTTAGTCCCTTTCCTATTCTCTCATTCTCATTTTCTTCATCCACTACCCGTATCAGGGGATCTGATCTGAAAATATAATTTCGCTTCAAATGATAATTAGTAGTATTTGTACTTTCCACGGTCTCGGGATCCCCATCATCATCTTCTTCATTTTCTACATTTAGAATATAGAGTTGTGTTAGATCTACATTATCTAAGCCCGTGAAGAAGTTTTCGGCTTGTGGATTGTTCTTGACATTGATCCCTAATTCTGTGGAGGGTGTTAGCCGATAGACCGAATAGAGTTTGGGTGGGAGTTCTGTCCTATATTCACCCGTGACGGGATTTGCATTGACCTCTTCATCTATGATGTTGTCTTGTGAGACCAATCTGAATTTTGCGGTCCCAATGTTATTATTAGAGAGTCCAAAGCCCACCTTTTTATTACCCTCTCGCGTACCGCCCGCAACCCTACCTATAATGATTCTTCGGGTTTGATCTACATATTTAATTCCTGAGAGATTATCTTGAAAATCGTAAAAGACCCCAGGTGTGTTTGGCCATCGTCCTTGATCTTGAAAATTGTGATAGGGTTTTCTGACCACTAAGGAATGGTAGCCAATCGGGACCATAACCTCAAATTGACCATTCGCATCACTACTCACAGGAAGACCATCCGAATCTACAATGGGGGTAGTGCCGTCCACAAAAAACTGTACCCCCTCCGAACCAGATTCAACCCCATTATGTTCAAAAATAACCTCCCCCGTGACCCGAAAAGCTGAGATGTCCAGAAAGTCTACATTGTTTAAAGCATTGGAACCTTCACCTATAAAAAGTACCCGTTGTTGAGGATTGAATTCATGAACCGCACCTGCAAGGGTGATAGAGG
>JAPOQI010000024.1 GCA_026710765.1 Cytophagales bacterium
AGCATTCGGCTATTTTTCAATGTCTTATGGGGGAAAAAAAAGAGCGGATAGAAAAGCTTATTCTCAGTGCCTCGGGTGGACCCTTTAGAGGATTCACGTCTGAACAATTAAGGGGGGTTAGTCCGGAGATGGCACTCAAGCATCCCAAATGGGATATGGGGAAAAAGGTGAGTATTGACTCAGCTACCCTGATGAACAAAGGACTTGAAGTCATAGAGGCTTCCCGACTTTTTCAAATAGATTCCCAACGGATAGAGGTTGTGATTCATCCACAATCTCTCATTCATTCTATGGTACAGTTTGTAGATGGTTCGGTAAAGGCACAAATAGGTCTTCCTGACATGCGGGTTCCGATTCTTTTTTCTTTAACCTATCCGGATAGGTATCCCTTGTTATCTCCTCGTTGGGATTTTTCTGATGATTTAACCTTTTCTTCACCAGATAGAGAGAATTTTCCTTGCCTATCCCTTGCTTATAAGGCCTTGGAGCAGGGAGGAAACATGCCTTGCATGCTGAATGCGGCGAATGAAATTGCTGTGGAATCCTTTTTAGGTGGGGATATTTCTTTTACGGATATTCCTCACTTGGTAGAAACGGGAATGGGTCTTGCGGAACATATTGTCCGACCCACTTATGATGATCTGCTTGAAACAGATCTTAGTGTACGGAATTCTGTTCGTAAGGAGATACAATCAAAGATACGGATTTGATGGGAACATTAATTATGATATTGCAATTCGTGACGGCCCTGTTGACCATCGTGTCCATTCATGAATATGGCCATTTGGTGGCTGCAAAATATTTTGGTATGCGGGTCGAGCAGTACAGTCTAGGGTTTCCTCCTCGTTTATTTGGGTTCCGATATAAGGGGACAGAATACACTTTGGGACTTATTCCTTTGGGTGGATTTGTGAAGATCGCGGGTATGGGGGATGAATTTCAAAACACAGATGGGGCAGATCAAGCGCCACCCAAGGATTGGGAATTTCGTGCCAAACCTGCTTGGCAACGCTTAATAGTGGTTTTGGGAGGTATCATTTTAAATGTCATTTCTGGGGTATTAATTTTTTCTTGCCTGACCTATTTGAAAGGAGAAGAATTCTTACCCAGTCGGGAAATAGAGACCCATGGAATTGTGGCACACGAGCTAGCTGAAAAGGTTGGCCTTAGGACGGGAGATCGGATTCTTTCTATCAATGGACGCCCCTATCAAAGATTTGAAGACCTTCTCCGACCTGATTTTTTTCTATCAGATGGAGGTTATTATGAATTGAGTCGGAATGGTTCTCGTTTGCAGGTTCGTTTACCCGAAAACTTTTTGGGTGATCTTTCAGAATATGCTGAGAAGGGCGAGTCGTTCATCAGCCCTCGTATGCCTTTTCGGGTAGGGGAGATCCCCCCATCTAGTCCTGTTGCAGGCACAGGATTGGAAGATGGAGATATTTTCCAATCCATAGAGGGAAAAGAGGTTCAGTATTTTGATCAGTTTCAGGAAGCCCTTAAGACACACAGTGGGGACTCGATTCAGGCAAATGTTATCCGGGATGCTCAACCCATTTCTATCCGCCTACCCGTGAGAGAAGATGGCAAATTGGGTATCCATGTTCAATCTACCCTCCAATTCTCTCATCAACGTTATTCTATACCGGGCAGTCTATATCGGGGTGCAGAAAGGGCTTTTATTCTTGTATGGACTCATGCCAAAGGGCTCTCGAAACTAATTAGAGGAGATATCTCACCCCAAAAATCACTTACAGGTCCGATTGGCATGGCCAAACTTTTTGGGATGCACTGGGACTGGTCTCGTTTTTGGTATCTGGTTGGTTTACTTTCTATGGTGCTTGCTTTTATGAACATCCTCCCGATCCCCGCACTGGACGGGGGTCATGCTCTTTTTTGTTGCTATGAGGTGATTGTGGGGAAGGCACCGCCGGCCCGATTCTTAAAATATGCCCAACAAGCAGGGATGATATTTTTATTGACCCTGATTGCCTTTGTTATATTCAATGATCTTATTAAGATTTGGTTTTGAGTCGAGATAAATCTTTTGGCTCAGCTGGATAAATTCATTGGCTGAGAGTTCTTCTGCTCGTTTGTTTAGGAGTTGGGGTGATAGTTTGGAGCTTTTGGGAATCAGTTCTCGGAGAGCGTTTGCCAATCGTTTTCTTCTTTGCATGAAAGCTTTTTTAACTACTTCCCGAAAAAATGATTCGGGTAGGGGGAGTTTTTTTCGGTCATTTCTCCGCAGACGAAGCACTCCAGATTTTATCATGGGGGGTGGAAAAAATGATTCAGGGGGAAGAGAAAAGATATACTCTACCTCATAGTAGGTCTGGATCCAGACGCTTATCTTCCCATATTTTCGGCTACCGCAAGGACTAGCCACCCGTTCGGCTACCTCTTTTTGGAGCATAAAAATGATTTCGGGAACCTGATCTTTGTAATTTAAGACGTGCATCATGATATCTGAGCCCAATGCGTAGGGGAGATTTCCAATGATGCCTAGGGGGTCGGGTAGACGGTCTATTGGGAATGATCGGATGTCGCCTTGTATTAGGTGTAGGTTTTTTAAGTTTTTAAGAAAGGGATCATTCTTCAAGAAATAAATAACCTCAGGGTCTATGTCTATGGCATAAAGATTTTTGTATTCAGCATAGAGGGGGCGGGTCAGGGCACCCTTTCCGGGACCTATTTCCAGAACAGAAGAATACCCCCCATAGCCTTTTAGTAGGGAGACAATTTGGAGGATAGCCTTTTTGTCTTTGAGAAAATGCTGTCCTAGACGCTTTTTAGGATGGAACACCTACCGTGTCGGCTATCTTTTATGGATATTCAAAGGCTATTTTGATGATTTGAAATCGGCGAAGTCCTCCGGGTGTTTGAACCTCTACCTTATCTTTTTCTTTTTTTCCGATCAGGGCTTTTCCTAGGGGAGAATCCACGGATATCTTCCGAGATTTAATATCTGTTTCTTCGGCGGCAACTAGTAGGTAGTCTATTTGGGTTCCTCCTTCGCCTTCCAACCATACCCTTGACATCACGGTGACCTTGGAGGTATCTAATTTGGTTTCATCTATAATCTGTGCGGAGGCAATACGGTCTGCGAGTTTGGAGATTCTGAGCTCCAACAAGCCTTGTGCTTCTTTAGCTGCATCATATTCTGCATTTTCGCGAAGATCTCCTTTATCTCGGGCTTCAGATATTTGTTCTGCCATCTTGGCACGTCCCCGTGTTTTGAGCTCTTGAAGCTCTGCTTTCATTTTTTCTAGACCCTCTTTGGTATAATAGTTTGTACTCATGTTATTAGCCGATCCAAATTAAAATACGAAATTAACCTGAAAAGACAGATGTCTTACAAGGGTCTCCAAGGTACGAATAAATCTTTATCACAACAAGGAAGGATCCCTTTGTCTATGACGACAAAACAGGTATGCTTTCCAAAAAACCATCATTAACATGTTATATTCAAGAAATATAAGTATATTGCATTTATGTATTGGGCTAGGGTAAAGGATGAAGACGAATTGGATGCGATTCGACAGATTTCGTACAGACGTCCTGTGGTTTTTTTTCAAGCATAGTCCGCGTTGTCCCGTATCGGTGAAGGCGTTAAATCTTTTTGAGTCAGATTTTGGAACAACCTCATTAGACAAAGGAGACGTGCATGAATCCTATCTTGTGAACGTGTTGGAGGAAAAAAACATTTCCCATCATTTGACAGAAAGCTATGGGATTAAGCATGAATCTCCCCAAGTTCTCCTCATCTCCAAGGGAAATTGCATCCATCACGCCTCGCACGAAAGGATCTCCTACGCAGCGCTATTAAAGAGCCTGTAATAAGCTTGAAATAAGTAGAGAATTCTTGCATGTTAAGTAAACATGATTAAAGGTACTTAGATATGAATAGAAAGCTATCTGTGGAAGAAGTCCAGACAGCAAATTGGGAGAATCGTACGCTCTTCCATGGTGATAATCTGAACTTTATGCGGGGTATGAACTCCGAGACGATAGATCTCATTGCCACGGATCCACCTTTTAATAAGAATAAAGATTTTCATGCCACCCCAAATAGTTTGGCTGCGGGGGCATCTTTTCAGGATAGGTGGTCCTGGCAAGATGATGTTCATCAGGAATGGGTGGATCAGATTGAAGATGATCATCCCGCATTGATGCATGCCATAGAGTCTGCGAGGCATGCTCATTCCGACGGGATGGGTGCTTATTTATGTTTTATGGGTGTACGTTTGTTGGAGATGCATCGGCTCTTGAAGCCTACGGGTTCTATTTATTTGCATTGTGATCCCACAGCGAGTCATTATTTGAAGACCATCATGGACGCCATCTTTGATGGGAAGAATTTTAGGAATGAGATTGTGTGGCATTATGCGAAGGGACATGGTTCTCCAACAAGATTTCGTCGGAAGCATGATGTAATTTTGTTTTATTCGCGTGGAGGAATATTTAATATTCAAAAATACAAGCACTTGGAGAGCCAGGTGCACAGATTTAATAGGGTGGATGAGGATGGGAGAAAATACCGAATAAATCATACACGAGATAGTTCAGGAAAATACAAGCGATTTTATCTGGACGATGGTGTGGCTGCTGATGATGTATGGTCTTTCTTGCGGGAGCCCACATACGATCAATTGCCTCATAACACAAAAGAGAAAGTCGGATACCCCACCCAGAAGCCCTTGGCTCTATACGAACGTATTATCAAAGCTTCGTCTAATGAGGGGGATATAGTTTTAGATCCTTTTTGTGGGTGTGCGACCACTTGTGTAGCTGCGGAACGTCTGAACAGACAATGGGTGGGCATAGATATCTGGAAGGAATCCCATGCTCTTGTTGTGAAGCGAGTGGAATCTGAGGTGGGATTGTTGGCTAATGTACATTATGCTAAAAAGGGACCAATCCGTACGGATGAGGGAGGCCCTTAGGGGTTTGTGATACTAGTAGGTGTGGAGGGATCTAGATTTTTGGCTTCCTATGCTAAGGCTTCACAATGTCCTTTGTCTGATCTTCCTGAGCATGCCTTGATAGGTCGTTCTAATGTAGGTAAGTCTTCGCTGATCAATTCTTTGTTCAACAGGAAGGGACTTGCCAAGACCTCTTCTCGTCCTGGTAAGACGCGTTTATTATGTCAATTTTCAATAGGAGATGAGTGGACCCTCATGGATTTACCCGGATATGGATGGACGGAATTGGGAAAAAAAGAACGAGAACGTATAAAGAGGGAAAATATAGCATATCTCCTGGGTAGGAAGAATTTAGCTTGTTTGTGGGTATTGTTAGATTCTTGCCTCCCACCCCAACAGCAGGATCTTGATTTTCTTAGATGGGTAGGGAATAAGGAAATTCCTTTTATTGTGATTCTCAGCAAGGTGGATAAGCTTTCTGCTGCAAAGTTAAGTCGTCAAGAACAAGTATTCAGGAAGACTTTATCGGAGTATTGGAACCCCTTACCCTTGTTATTTTTGAGTTCTGCGAAGACACACAGGGGTCAGGAAGAACTTATGGAAATGGTGGCGAGGTCCAATGAGCTTTTCGGGGGGTATTAGGAGATTGAACCCATGATCTGTTCGGCTTCTTCCACCATGCTTTGGGTTCCTATCAAGAGTGAAGATCGCTGATCTGGATGGGTACTGGATATGCTTAGTATAGGTTTTCCCAATCCATCACTCGCTTTGCCTCCACATCCTTCTGCAATAAAGGCAAGAGGGTGGCATTCATAGTTCAATCTGAGTTTCCCTTTAGGATGAGAACGGGTAGGGGGATAGAAGAAAACACCTCCTTTAATTAAGTTTCTATGAAAATCTGCGACCAGAGAACCCGTATATCGTGCAGTGTATCCTTCATCCTTACAATGACATAGATATTTCTGAATATTTGCTTTGATATTCTGGGGAAGTTCTTGGGTAAGTCCTTCGTTCAGGGAATATATTTTTCCTTTTTCAGGTGTTTTTATTCCGGATTGTATGAGGGTAAATGATCCCGTGACCATGTCGTGGCTGAAGAGAAATGTGTGATTTTTTTCATCTCCCACAAAAGATTTATCGCATGCTACCATCAACATCATGGTAGGCCCGTAGAGGAGATATCCGGCAGCGGCTTGTCGATTTTCATCTTTATATTTGAGAGAAAAGATAGAGCCTATGGATATGTTGACATCTATGTTAGAGGACCCATCTAGTGGGTCTACATAGAGATCAAAATAACTTTGTTTTTCTTTATTTTTTCCTTTGGGATTGAGTCCTTGGGTACCTTCTTCGGAATAGAATTCTCGGAGGCTGGGGTGTTTTTTCCAGACCTCTTCATAGAAAAGTTCATTGGTATGGTGGTCTAGGAATTTCTGTCTTTCTCCTTGGGGATTAATACCCCGTTCCTGTGCTAGGTCTTGTGGATTACTTTGATTGAGGGTCAGATATATTTTCTGCCCCACCACAGCAATATCCCTTATAATACTAAGCGCGGCCAAGGCTTGGGGAGTTTCTCTCCGAGCAAGAGCCGTTCCCAAGGCATGGTCTATGGATTGAATGGGCATGACAGTATATAACTTAGGATTTCATAAAAAAAAACAAGTGGGCTTGCGTGGACTCGAACCACGGACCTCTACATTATCAGTGTAGCACTCTAACCACCTGAGCTACAAGCCCGCCAATTTAAAGAGCAAGATAATCAACTTAGATACGAAAGGGGAAATTTTTTGAGGTGATTGAAATAGATTTAGGTATTTTAGGACCTGGATTGCATCTACAGTAGTCAAAATTTGGCCGATAGTTGATCATAAGGTCGATGCCGGTCTTGTGGCAAGACTATGGACCAAATTAGTGCGGGCTTGTAGCTCAGGTGGTTAGAGCGCTACACTGATAATGTAGAGGTCCGTGGTTCGAGTCCACGCAAGCCCACTGACGATATGTTG
>JAPOQI010000048.1 GCA_026710765.1 Cytophagales bacterium
TAAAATTTTATCAATAATGGCATTTAGAACACTCTAAGCCCCCTATGTCTTCCACTTTCAGCGGTGTTTTACCGCTGGGATTATGCAGTTCTTCCCAGGCATCATAATAGGCATTCTCTGAATTTACCTCAGTTTCTTTATGACAATTGATGCACCAACCCATGGTGAGCGGGGCATATTGATAGACTACATCCATTTCTTTAATAGCTCCATGACATGTCTCGCAATCTATTTTCCCAACCTCTACATGTTGGCTATGATTAAAATAGGCTAAATCGGGAAGATTATGTACCCGTACCCATTCTATGGGTACTTGGCTTTGAACGGCTTTGTACAGTTTTTGAATTTCGGGGGAATCCTTTTTGATTTCTCCATGGCAATTTAGACAAATATTAACAGAAGGAATATTCGCTGCACGGGCTTTCCGTACCCCTGTATGACAATAATTACAATCTATTTCATATTCTCCTGCGTGGACCTTGTGTGAGAAGGCGATGGGTTGGGTTGGCTGATAACCCTGTTGAACGCCGATACCATAAAGACCATCCAAGGTACTTCTAAGCACAATGGTCAAGAAAAGGAAGACCATGATGCCCAGAAAAAGTTTGCTCTTCAAGATTTTCTTTACATCTGTTTTCTTGAGGGCTTCTTTTTGGATTTCGGGATCAAGGTTCGCACTATCCTTGACATTTTTATAAAGTACCTTAGAGAGAAGCCGAAGGGTAAGGGCTACCAATAGTAAAACCAGAACAAAACCGGCTAGGATATAATTCAGGTATTCGGATGGGAGATAGTTTTCAAGTGCGGACAATCCTTCTTCTCCCCCACTTCCTTGGACAAGATTAGATGTTGAGGTAGATGGGGTTTGGGTAGAGGCTGTTGCGATATAGGCTATTAGGGCATCTAGTTCTTGATCGGAGAAATCAAATGAGGTCATTTGGGTTTGATTGAACTCTTTATATAACTGATTGGCGATGGGATCGCCCCCTTCTATCATCTTTTGGGAATTTCGTACAAAGGATCGGAACCAGTCTGTAGACCTTCGCTTGTGTACATCTTTCAGGGCAGGCCCCACATATTTTTCGTGGATCTTATGACAAACCGTACAATTTTCTTCAAACAAACCCTTTCCCTCATCTATCAAAATCTGATTTGTTGCAGGTTCTGCGGTAGACTTAGATAGAGGGGTATTGGGAAGAGAGTCTATTTCCTGTGCATACAGGTAGCCTCTCCCAAGGGATAGGGTCAAGAAAAGCAGAAAAAAAACTCGGCGCAGGTACATGATTATGCCATACGGGGTCTTACAAGTTTAGTTAAACTGTGTAGGTTTTCAAATTTTCTCCTTCAAATAAAGTGATGTGTCTTTTGGGGTGTAATCACAAGGTGTAGGGGTATGTCGTCATGATGGGCTCTAAAAGGGATAATATGGGGGTGAAGACAAAGACCTATTCTGAGACTTTCTGAATGTTGGGAAAGAAACTTATCATAATAACCCTTTCCATACCCAATCCGATGACCTTGTGCATTAAAACCTAATAAAGGAACCAAAATTAAATCAAATTCAACCGAATCCTGAACAGCAAGATAATGCTTTGGAACGGGAATACCCATATTTCCTATGTGAAAAGATGTTCGGGCCAGGCATCTGATGGATATCATATTTTGTTTTTCATCCAAATAGGAACTGAAAGTGGGACAACCCAGGCTCCAGAACAGGATGAAAAGGGGATAAGTATCGGGTTCACCTAGGGTAGAAATGGATGAAAAAAGATGTACGCGATCCCCACTATGCCAGAATCCGTATTGAACAAACCTTCTAAACATGGCTAAACTTTCGCGGACCCGACGTTGAGGACTATAAGCCTTTCGCTCAGACAGAAGCTTTTTTCTCAAAAAAACCTTATTGCTAAAAGATGACATAGACTCATACCCCTAAGAGATGAAATTTAGAAAAAGAAAATGGATTTATATGCTTTTGCAGATAAGGAATAGCTTCAGGATAATTTAGATAGACCCCCAGACTAGACTCATATCTTTCTTGAAGAAAAAGGGGCTTAGGGAAGAGTTTTTGACGTGCTTTTCTATGGATGCGCAAACTATGTTGACCTTGTTTTTCCTGTTCTTTTTGGAGGCCGTTGAGAAGTGTTTTCCATTGTTTTTCCATTTTGCGGGTTTCTCTTTTAAAAAAAGACTTAGCTGAATCTGTTTTTGCATCAGATTCCAGACGAGAAAGGAGTTTTGTCCAATCTTTCTCATAAGGTTGAACCGAAAAAAAAGAAGGAGAATTCTCTTGAAAAAGAAGATGAGCAGGATGAGGAATCCATCGTTTCGGGAGAATCCCCCCTATGTATCTGGGAAATAAGATGGGAAGGCTTTTGTCATAATGCTCGAAGAGGGGTTGAGCTTGTAACCAATAGGCTATTTCGGAGGGGCCCCCTATATAGGCAATATTAGGCAGTATATGTTCTTGATAGAGGGTCCGCAGGAACACATTGGGACTCAATTTCTCGGGAGAATCTTGAGCAGATAGTTTTTCTATCCGCTTTCTATATCCCTTTCCCATACGAAAGGTATTGGTAGACATGGGAAGAATAGGCGTTTGATAACCTCGTTCAACCAGTCTTTCACCTCCTTTTTTTGTTGTTTTTTCCACAATCTGATCTTCTATATCATCTTGGAAAAAGGGAAAAAATGAATCCTTCCAACGTTTTTCCCTAGGATCTAGGACCAGGAGTCCATCTTCTTCAAAGAGTTTTGTTAGAAGGTATCGGGTTGCAGAAGCCAGGTCCTCTTGTGTGGTATAGGCTTGAACAAAGATTTCGGGACATGGTTCTGGAAAACGATCCATGAGTTCAGATAATCCTTGGGTGCTCAGGTCCCCCGTAGGGCCTTGGGTGGAGATTGGCCAAACATAGTGTCTACCCAGGAGATTCCAACTTCTAATCTCATCCACATCATGGTCTTCCGAAGCCATCCAAAAGATGGGAACAAATCGGTATTCAGGAAGGAGTTGCTGGACCTGTTTTCTCAAAGAAAGCAAGCTGAGAATCTTGTACAACACATAAAGGGGACCCAGAAATGGATGCAATTGTTGTCCTGTACAGAGACTAAGGGTTTGGGAATCCCTTAGTGAATCTAAATTTTCTTGGACAGACGGGGATAGGGAAAATCCCTGATATTGTCTTTTTAGACCCAGGTAGAGTTCTTCTCTTTGTTGGCTTGTGATTTGTTCTGATCGTTGTTGGGAGATTTTTTTGATATTTTCAGGGATGGGAAAGGAGTTTGGGACCAGATGGTGTAGGGAATTCTTTTGCTGTATATAGTCAAAGAAAAGGGGTGGGTAATGGGAAGACAGGTGCTTCAGCGGAATATCCTCAAGATGCATGGAAACCCATCAGTATGTCTTTTACACCTATGAACCGTGTGATTGGACGACCATCTGGTGTGAAATCAGGACAATTAGACCCTATTAATTCTCCTACCAAAGCCATTTGTTCTTCCTGAGACAGCACCTTTTTAGAAAAGGGTAGGGCAGCGTATTTGGCCAGAGCCCGAGGAACCGATTCGTGAACGGGCAATTTTAATCTAGAAAGTCCTTCATACTCTCCCAGAAAGCCCTGAATAAGGTGTATGATATCTTCTTCCATACAAGAAATAGGTATGCCTGCGATAGAAAAACTTTGATTATCTTCCATTCGCAAATCAAAGCCGATCTTATGTAGTTCAGGGAGAAGTTCTTCCATAAGTCGGGCAGGTCTTTCCTCTAGATGCAGGCTTTGTGGGAAGAGAATTTTTTGGATCTCCCCCGTTTCACTTTGCTGATCTCTATTGAATCTCTCATACAAGATTCGTTCTCTGGCCCGTACATGGTGAATCCACGTTAGCCCATCTTCGTGCAGCCAAATAATATACTTGTCCAACCATTGTAAGAAGACATTTCCCTTTTCTATATCCTCTTTCAAAGGAAGTCGTTGTGCCGTCTCAGATGAATCTTTTTTAGAATCTTTTCCTGAATCTGTTTCTAGGTCTTGGGACGGGGGTTTAGAAATGTCTTGATGTTCAGGGGGTATAGGGTTGGGTTTTCTTTCCTTCTCTATTTCTTTTAGTGCATATTGTCCTTCTTTTGAGGCTTCTCGGTACAGCTCTTTCCATTTTTGGAGATTATGTTTTTGGAAGGCTTGATTGACTTGCTTTTGGGATGCAGTTTGGTCTGGGGGGTATGGCTTAGTTGGGTTTTGATCAGGTTTTCTTATTATGGTTTGCACCTGATCCTGGAATTTTCTAATAGTTTCTGGGGGGGCAGAGCTCGTGAAATCCATGGGTGCCACTACGTGACTCACGGCAAGGGCTTGGGATATGCAAGAACCCAATACCTGATAGAGAAGGCTTTCGTCTTTGAATTTGACCTCA
>JAPOQI010000023.1 GCA_026710765.1 Cytophagales bacterium
ACCGGCGGGGAAAGAGGAAAAGTGGACCACCCCCCCGCCCCCCTGCCACAAGATAGGGCTTTCTTCAAAGAACAAACCCTCAAAAATACCGTCGTCATGGGACGAAAAACCTTCGATTCTATCCCATCTAAATACCGTCCACTACCCGATCGAGTCAATATAGTCTTTACAAGAAGAATATACCCCTCAGAAAAATACTCCCCAAGACAAGACGACCCCTCTAAAAATCTCTACTACGTGAATGAGAATAATTTTCAAGAAAAACTAAACAAACATCTCCGAGGTGAGGTGTATGTTATGGGGGGATTAGAAATCTATAAGCTCCTCTGGGATAAACTATCCCAAATATATCTGACCGAAGTGAAAACCGAAATAGAGGGAGATATCTTTTTCCCACAATTTGAAAATTTGCATAGGGATCCAAAAACCTGGTCACGAAAAATTATCAAATCACACAATCAACCCCCATACCCCTTTGACCTAGTGCTATATGAAAGAAAAATTTACTAACTTCAATCCACAAATACCGAGACATCTTGAAAACACAGGTTCAGAATAATAATAACAAAGATATGAAATCATACATAGTCAAAATGATACAGTGCAATACCAAATCCATAGGAGTTATTGGCTTCCTCTGGGCATCCATCTTTTTCCTCTCTGCACAACCCCAAGACCCTGGGTCTGATTCCCTACGTCTGGACAAAGATGTCCTGATCGGAAAACTAAAAAATGGACTTAGTTACTATATCAGGAAAAATGAGAAACCCGAAAATCGGGCAGAAATCCTACTCGGTATCAAGGCAGGATCGTTGTACGAAGATGAAGACCAATTGGGACTTGCACATATCCTAGAACACATGGTTTTTAATGGAACCAAATCCTTCCCAGGTACCGAATCCATAGACTCCCTATCCGCCATGGGAATACCCCTGGGAAAACACGTCAACGCCGTGACCTCATTTGATAATACATACTATAAAATGTCTAATGTACCCACCGATAAAGAAGATATCTTCCAAAAAGCACTCTTCGTAATCAAAGAATGGGTCTCTGAAGCAATTCTTGATCCACAAGAAATAGATAAAGAACGGGGGGTCGTCAAGGAAGAATGGCGAATGAGAAAGGGGCTCTCCGAACGAGTTATGAACCAACTCATAAAAAGCTTTATGCCTGATTCCCGACACGCCAAACGATTACCCATTGGAACCCTTGAAAGTATAAATAACTTCCCACATCAACGACTAAAAGATTTCTACCAAGATTGGTATCGTCCCGACCTAATGGGATTGGTTGTGGTCGGGGATGTGGAGGTCAAACCTGTTCTAAACCTAATTGAAAAACTCTTCTCAGACCTTAAGGTACCTGATGATGTACCACCACGCGTAGAATACCCCCTGGAATTTGTATCCAAATCTACCAGATGCTTGATAGAAGATAAAGAAGCCCCCGCCCGATTTACCCGAATTGCACTCCCCTTGCCAGAAGAAAAACCTTCTGCCACTATATCAGAGATACATGAGCGGAGTGCACGTGACCTGATTTTCTCTGTACTTGGAGAACGATTGTCCGAAATTATCCTCCACGAAGAAAATGCCCCCTTTCTAAGTGCCGATGTGGGACAGGATGTCTTTATTTCTAATGATGTCCGACAATTACAACTGGACTTTGCATATAAAGAAGAAAAAGCACAAGAAGCTTGGAAACGACTTTATACAGAGGTACAGCGGATACGAACACATGGGATTACACAAGGAGAGTTAAACCTCATTAAAAAACGAATAGCGAATCAAATAGAATCCCGATATGCCAAACGAAATGATAGACGAAATGCCCAATTTGCCAGCCAATATTTGAGGCATTTTTTTACAGGTGCCTATTTTCTAAGTGCTGAGGATCAGAAAAATCATGCCGAGAAATTTTTGGAAAACCTGAGTCTAGAAGACCTAAATGCTAGGCTCCTGGAAGAGACCCTGAAAATAGATCTGGATCTGATATACGTCCTCTCTGTCGTACCCGAAGGAGAAGCCAAAGATGTCCTCTCTATCAAGGAGATCAAAAAAATTGCACGTCGGGTCAAACCTTCAAAGCTTCAAGCCTATGAGTATAAAGAGGTAGAAGGGGGTCTTGAACCCAATATCCTGAAAATCGGACGAGTGATTTCCAGAAAAGAACTCTTCCCTGAAGAAAATCTCGGAGTTACAGAACTACAGCTTTCAAATGGTATAAAGGTTTTCCTCAAGCCTACCGATTTTAAAAATGAAGAAATACGATTCTCAGCGATAAGCTTGGGCGGAGAATCGCTCCTCAGGATACAAGACCTAGATGAGGTCCAGATGTACTCAGATGTAGTATATCAGGTCGGAGGACTGGGAAAACATACACAACGGGATCTTAAAAAACTGCTGACAGGAAAAAAGGCCTCACTTAAAGGTTTTATTGATTCATATACCGAAGAATTAGAGGGATCTACCCGAATGGAAGATATAGAAACCTTTTTCCAGATACTTCACCTAAACTTCACAGAAATTCGGCCAGACCCTAAAACACTGGCCGCCATAAAGTCAATACTCAAATCTGCATATGAAGGAGCTTTGAATTCCCCAGACCTCCACTTTCAACAAATTATAAAAAAGACCCTCGCACAAAACCATCCCAGGTCACGAGGACTCCCAACACAAAAAGAAATAGATGACCTGAATTGGGAAAATCTTCTCAGAATACATCAAGAAAGATTCGGAAACCCTGCCGATTTTGCATTTTTCTTGGTAGGATCCTTTGAAGTGGAAAAACTCATACCCTATTTAGAAAAATACATAGGAAGTCTAGATACTATCCCGCAAAACAAGGAAAAACCAATAGATCACAACATCAGACCCCCACAAAAAAATATATCACTAAACATCAAAAAGGGAGCAGACCCCAAGGCTGCTGCCAAGACCCGACTCTACCTAGAACCCGTTGAACTCCCCTACACCGAGAAGAAATCCATAGCCTTTAACGTGTTCAAAGAAGTTTTTCAACAAGAATTAATAGCCGAAATTAGAGAAAAAAATAGTGATGTATATTCTATTTCTGTGAACGGAGGGTATGCATCCCTACCCTATGGACGATATGAATTGAATATCTCTTTCTCCTCCTCCATAGATAGAGTAGATCCGATCATAGAGGATATCTGGAAGGTTCATGAAAAAATCTCGCTTGGAAATTTTCCTGAAGAAAAAATAAAAGGGGTGATACGGAAAAAAATTGCTACACGGGAAACAAATCTCAAGAAAAATGGCTTCTGGATCCAACACCTGACACGAGCATACACAATTGGAAAACCATTCGGGGGGCTAAACCAATATGTGAAGATCATAGAAGCTATAAGCAAAGAAGATATTCAAAAAGCAGCACAGGATTTTATCAGTACCGAAAATATCAAAGACTTCACCCTCATACCTGAAGAACAAGAGGAAGAACAAGATGGGGAAGAAAATAAGTCTGAGGAAAAATAACTAAGAAGCATACCTCACCCTTTCCTGAATGGTACAGATCGTCAAAGCCGCGCGTAGTTTTCCCTTTCTCGGATGTGGAGTCTGAGCTCTAACTTTTTAAAAGAAGAGATGATCCGCTAAATGGTAAACAAACTCTTCCTGCTGGACGCCATGGCACTCCTATATCGTGCCCACTTTGCATTCCTAAAAAATCCCCGAAGGAGTTCTAAAGGACTAAACACGGGTGCCATCTATGGATTTGTTAATACCCTATTCCATGTACTCAGGAAAGAAAAGCCTACACACATAGCCGTCGCCTTTGATAGCAAAGGACAAACTTTTAGGCATGAAAAATATAAGCAGTACAAGGAAAATAGAGAAAAACAACCCGAAGATATCCAAGCATCTATACCCTATGTGAAGAAAATCTTGAATGCATGGAACATCTCTCACGAAGAAACACAAGGCTATGAGGCGGATGATATCATAGCTACCTGGGTTGCAAACCTAGGCGCCAAGGACTTGGACATATACATGGTCACCATGGATAAAGATTATGCCCAACTTGTCGACAAAAATGTGTTTTGGTATAAACCCCTAAAAACAGGACAGGGAATGGAAAAAATTGGTCCAGAAGGGGTAAAAGAAAAACTCGGCGTCTGGCCACACCAAATAACTGACCTCCTTGGACTCCAAGGAGATCAGTCTGACAATGTACCCGGCATACCCGGCATCGGACCCAAAACAGCAATACAATTACTCGAAAAATATCAATCCCTGGAAAATATTCTTAAAACACATGAACAAATCAGAACCCCACGATTACAAAAACTCCTCGCAGAATATAAAGAACAAGCAAGCCTATCCAAAGAACTCGTCACCCTAAACCTAAAAACCCCAATAAACTCTTCTCTACCCGATTTATCTGTACAAGAACCCAAAAAAGAAGAACTCCTAAACCTCTTTGAAGAACTAGAATTTAAAACCTTTATTTCTCGACTCTGGGGAAAAGATATAGCTGAAAACAAAAAACATAGTACATCCCAAAATACAAGCCTATTTAATAACAAAGATAAATCCACACCCAATACATCTGAGGACAATCCCTTCAACATATCCGAAACCTCCCCCGAGATACCCCCTAAAACAGATAAAGACCTCAACAGACGAGATTATCATATCCTAGAAAACATCAAGGATCAAAAGGAATGTCTCTCCTTTCTCCTCAAACAAAAAAGGGTTGCCATCGCTTGGGAAGAACGATATGGATGTGCCTTCTCATATCAACAACACGAATCTTTCCTGATTCCCGCAGAAGATAGCCATTCCTGGAAAAAGCTATTGAAGCTCTATCAACCCTTTCTGGAAAACCCGAAAATATATAAGATAGGTGTAAATCTTGGAAACTTCTTGAGTTGGATAAAACCCCTTGGAACGGAGATCAAATCACCGCTCATAGATATCAACCTCGCTGATTATCTAATACATCCCGAAGCCAAAAGAGGTATGGAAACCTGGGTGAGGCGATATTTAAACAATACCTCCTTTCAAACATCCATAGAAGAGTCTCCAAAAAATAGAATCATGGAGGAATCAGATTACCTACTAAATATTTCATATGAGGTAGAAAAAAGACTCAAAGAAGATGACCTGGAAAATCTCTACTGGGAGGTAGAAGAACCCCTCATAAAAATCCTAATAGATATGCAGGATAAAGGGGTCGCCGTAGATGTACCTCTATTAAAAAAAATCGCCCAAGCATATGAAAAAGAAGCCACATACATAGAACAAAAAATACACACCTGGGCAGGAAAGAACTTTAATATATTGTCGCCCAAACAACTAGGGCAAATTCTCTTCCATCATAGCGAATTTAAAAAACAGCTCCCCAAAACTAAGTCCGGACAATATTCAACTAGTGAAAAAGTACTTTCTCAATTCAGATACCAATATCCCATCATAGATCAAATCCTATCTTATAGGGAGTATAAAAAATTGGTTGGAACATATGTCAAGGGATTGGTACGATTTGCTCAAAACGACGGACGAATCAGAGCCCAATATCAACAAATGATCGCATCAACAGGCAGACTAACCGTTCAAAATCCAAATCTACAATCTATACCCATACGAACAAAAAAGGGTAAAAAAATCAGGGAGGCTTTTACCACACATTCAAAGGATTTCCTAATCCTATCTGCTGATTATTCTCAGATAGAACTCAGAGTCCTCGCAGACTATTCCCAAGACCCTACACTCATCTCCGCCTTCAAAGAATCTCTAGACGTTCATAACCTAACGGCCTCCCAACTATTTGGTATTGAAATAAATTCCGTCTCCGAAGAACAACGCAGAATAGCTAAATCTGTGAACTTTGGAATCATCTACGGTATCTCAGCATTTGGATTATCACAGACCCTGAAAATCCCACAGCAAGAATCTAAATTTATTATCAAAGAATATTTTGAAATCTTCTCCACAATAAAAGATTATTTGGAAGAAGCAAAAGAACATGCACGGAAAAAAGGATATGTCAAAACACGTCTAAACCGAAGACGATACCTACCCGATATCGCATCAAGAAATGCAACGGTAAGAGCATTCTCGGAACGAATGGCCATCAATGCACCCATACAAGGTACCGCCGCAGATATTATTAAACTGGCCATGAACCGAATACATAAATATTTGGAAAGCGAAAAACTTAAAAGCAAAATGGTCATGCAGGTCCACGATGAACTCGTCTTTGAGGTGCATAAAGATGAAATAGCAGAAGTCAAAGAAAAAATATCCGAAAAAATGAAAAATATATCCCTCCTATCCATACCCCTAGTTATATCCATCGGAGAAGGAGAAAATTGGCTCAAAGCACACTAAAAAAACTGTCTTGAAAAAAGAAAACATGATACAAAAAGCTAAACCGAAAAAGAATACATGGTACTGTATCCCGATTTTCTGCCTACTCGTCCTTATTCTTAATACCCACAAAGTCTACTCACAACTACCCTATAACCTCCAATGGAAAGAATTAAATAATCAGCATTTTAAAATTGTCTTCCCCGCAGATTACTCTGAAGAAAAAAGCATAAGGTTGCTAAACATGTTGGAAAAGCTGCGGGGGTCCTACGCATATATATATGGCTTCTCAAATACAAAAAAATTTCCGATCCTAATCAATAACCGAAGCCTCCTCTCTAACGCCTTCGTAACACTTGCACCCTATAGATCAGAATTTATTAGTTTCCCTTTCCAGGGCGTGCTAGGATTGACAGGTAATGTACCCTGGATGAACCTATTAGCCCTACACGAATATCGGCACGTCACTCAAATCAATCAGTTGAAAGAAAAATGGAACTCCTTCTTCTATTTATTGGGCGGAGACAATTATTTGGCTGCCTCAACACTTGCTACACCAGGATGGTTGTTTGAAGGGGATGCCATTCTGGCTGAAACCCTATTTTCTAAAGGAGGAAGGGGACGACTTCCCTCCTTCACCATGCAACATAAAGCCAATCTCTTGGAATACGGAGTTTATCCATATGGAACACGATCTGATAAATATATTATCCCACCCGTAAATCATTATGTGAGAGGGTATTTCTTGGTCAACTACTTGAGGAAAAAATTCGGAACCGCGAAAACAAATCGTTTATTCCAACCCTTTGCCATACCCATCTATACCTTTTCCTCAAAAAATTACAAAACCTTCTCAGATGAATATAGACTCGCCATGGAATATTTTAGATCCCAATTTGTAGATCAAATAAACTCAATCTACATCAGTCCATATAAACCTATCAAGGTAAAACCGAGGACTAAGGATCCGATCACACACTATAAATATCCAATGCCCCTGCCCGAAGGAGAAATACTAGCACTCAAATCGGGATTTGAACAAATACCCGTCTTTGTAAAAATCAACCCAATCAATGGAAAAGAGCAAAAAATACACGTGCCGGGTGCAGTCATGGAAACAGAATATATAAGTCACAGTGGAGAACAGTGGGTCTGGATAGAACATTTCTTGGAAGGACGATGGAGCCAAAATATAACATATGGAAATATCAAAATCGGAAATTGGAAAACGAAGAAGGTACGAACAATAGGACCCAAAGGGTCACGATATGCCAGTGCCAGCCTCTCAAAAGATGGAAAAAAAATCGTCGCAGTAGAGGCACTCTTATCAGGTGATTATCAATTGGTCATACTCTCAGCAAAAGATGGAAGCGTCTTGAAAAAATTCAAACCTCTAAGCGATGTTTTCTATACAACCCCCTCCTTCACAGAAGAAGATTCTAAAATCTTGGTCGCCAAACATCAACAAATATCCGGAGAACGAAATATTGTCTTAAAGGATATTGACAGCGAATCTGAAGAAATCCTATTACAGCACAATGATAAAGAGGTCGTATCACAACCCTATATTTATCAAGCATACCTGCTATATACCTCTACCTACTCAGGCATAGATAATATTTATGCCCTAGATCTCAATACCATGAAAAAATATCAGGTTGTCTCTGCCAAATATGGTGCCTTCAATCCACAACTGAGTTCAGATGGACAAAATCTGATATATACAGACTTCCAAGTAAACGGACATAAACTCGTCTCAATACCCTTTAAACCACGTAGTTGGAGAGCTTTGGAAAAAGTTCCCTTAAACCACGTGGAAATCTTTGAATACCAATATGAACCCAAAGCAGATTCACTAATACTAAATAATATATCCCCACGAGAACAAGAAACCCAATACCAAATACAACCCTATTCTCGGAAATCAAACCTATTTCAAGTGCACTCCTGGGGAATATATCCCGCAGAACTTAGACCCACACTCATAAATAATAGCCTATCCTTGGCAGTACAATCATCCAATCTCTTACAAACCACCTTTGCAGAAACAGGGGTAGATACGTATCGGAACCAAAAATATAATCTATGGGACATGGGTCTCTACTCACAAATTATCTATACTGCCTTTCCTGTGCAAATGGGTGCAGATCTGAGATATGACTCCCTGCTCTTCCACAGAAGAGGTGGAAAACCCAATCTCGGGGTCGGGATCTTTGCCCGAGTACCCCTAAACTACAAACACGGACGATATTTGAATAGCTACATCTTTTCTTCATACATACAACTTGCTGGCTTGAATGCTGATGCAAGATATAAGGGCTACCGACTTTTTCTACCCATGGCCTGGTCACGAAGCTATCCTAGGGCGCGAAGAGAAATATATCCCAGATGGAAACAATCCCTGAGCCTCTTACACCTCCTGGAAGAAGGACAAAATAGAATACCCCTCAGTACCCTATCTACCCTAGAACTATATTTCCCATCCCTACCCACACATTCAATACATTTCTCCGTAGAAAGCCTAAGACTCTTTGGCACAAATGAAGGTAAATTCAGCGCACTGGGACTCGCACCCCAAGGCTTTGACTCAAATATACCTGGAATAAATCAAGAACTATCCCACCGAATAGTCCTCCGATCTAACTACAGCCTACCCTTATTACACATGGGATGGGATGCCGCCATAGTTTATTTTCAACGACTTACAGCTCAGATGTTCTTTGACTATGGATGGAACGACATAGGAAACGATGACATCCACATACCCTCTGATTATTCCAGAATATTTAGTACGGGTGTGATATTTAGGTTGGAAACCAATCTGTTCTCCGGACCCAATCTACGATTCATCTACGGACTTGGCCTTTATTACCGATCTGTAAGACCACATTACGGATATCTCGGATATATTGCCCGATAAGGGAGGAAAGAAAAAAACCTAAGACCTAATCCATCTGAGGATAGGTTTGCTTAGGCGTTCCGACAACCAATACATCACAGGAATCATCACCAGGGTTAGGAAGGTAGAAAAACTAAGTCCAAAGGTAATTGTCCAGGCAATAGGACCCCAAAAAGCAGTCGTGTCTCCACCCAAATGAGCATCCAAATCATAGTTTTCAAAAAACCCTATAAAATCTATATTAAGACCCAAAGCAAGGGGTAATAAACCTAAAATCGTTGTCACAGAGGTGAGGAGTACGGGTCTTAAACGTGTCCGCCCGGCCATAATAATAATTTTAGCAATCTCATCCATAGATAAATCAACCTCCGATAAATCTGCACGGCGACGAACCTTCATAACCCTAATGAAATCTAATAACACAATCGCATTGTTCACAACTATACCCGCCAAAGAAATGATACCTATCATGCTCATGATGATAATAAAGTCCATCTGAAATATCACCAAGCCCAATAAAACACCGATCAGACTAAATAATACCGTGGTCATAATGATCAAGGGAGGAAGAACACGATTGAACTGAGTAACCATTACCGTTAAAATGATAAAAATTGCTATCCATAAGGCCCTGGATAAAAATGCCATCTCCTCAGCCTGCTTCTCCTGCTCACCCGAAAATCTGAACTTGTACCCTCTAGGGAGTGAAAAAGAATTCAATGCAGAAGCTATTTCCTGATTCACCTCAGTTGGATTGAAGCCCCCCAAAACATTTGATTCCAAATGAGCTACTCGTTCCAAATTCCGACGACGAATGGTATGATAGGTAGAACTGCGCTCAATACGAGCAACTGAAGAAATAGGAACCCCCATCAACTTACCCGTAGACTGATTTCTAAATATAATCTCCTTATTAAGAACCGATTGTAAATTGTGACGATAACGACTATCTAGGCGTAAATAAATCGGATGATCATCCTCCCCCTCCTTGAATTTCGAAACCTCCTTGCCAAACAAAGAGGTACGTATCTCTTCAGCTATCCTACGAGCAGAAAGACCAAATCTGCGAGCCTTCTCTCGATCTATATGTATCAGTAAAGAAGGTTTATTTACATCCAAATCGGTTTGCAAACCCTCTATACCCCCAATACCTGCATTAAGAATATGATCACGCATACCCGAGGCAATATCGTTCAAAACTTCAAAATCATCCCCCGTAATCTCTATGCTAATAGCCTTGCCCACAGGAGGACCATTCCTGTTCTGCTCAACCCATATACTTGCACCCGCATAATCTTGAAGAATAACACGAACTTCTTCCATAATATCTCGGGTACTCTGATCCTTCCTAAACTTTGAATCTTTAAAATCTACCGTAATCAATGCCTTATGAGGGGTCTCACCGGGGCTCGCAGCTTCTATATCGTTAGGATCTGTGGCACCCAAGCCTACCTTGGAAGTAATAGAATTTACCATATAATTATAAGGCTTCATGAAGTCAATAATCTCCCCCTCAATCTCTTGACAAAATTCATTTGTCTCCTCTATATCCGTACCTATTGGCTTCTCTATGAAAACATTCAAATACTTAGGTTCCGACTCCGGGAAAAATAAAGTCTTAGGTGTAAAAATACCCAGAAGTATAAAAGAGAGAATGAATAAAAAAATCGTCCCCACAAAGAACGAATAAGGACCCCTACCCCTAAGTGCCCTCTCCAAAAGAGCAACATAAAAACCTTCTAAAAGAGGAAGAAAACGATTTTTGAAAAGAACCGAAAAAGGTTCTAAAACATGTGTATTCAAAAGTAAAAAAAGACCTATCACAAAACAGAGATTACCCAACACAAACTGATCTAAAAACAAAAAAACAATCCCAATCCCTATCAGAATAAAGAAAATCCTATAAAGCCGCCTCAGATCCATTCCCTTCCGATCATCACCCTGCATCAAAAGCGAAATAACAACAGGATTAATCACCAAGGCAACAACTAATGAAGAACCCAAGGTGATAATCAAGGTCAGGGGTAAAAAACGCATGAACTCACCCATCATACCCGGCCAAAGAACTAAGGGAAAAAAAGCACCCAAAGTTGTCAGGGTCGACGAAATGATGGGTACCGCAACCTCACGGACACCCTTTCGGGTCGCATCCCACCTGGACATACCCTCTTCCATCAAACGAAAACAATTCTCAACAACCACAATCCCATTATCTACCAACATCCCTAAGGCCATAATCAGAGAAAATAAAACCATCATATTGATCGTCATACCCGAAAATGATAAAATGCAGAAAGATAAAAACATAGACATAGGTATTGAGATACCCACAAATAAAGCATTACGTGTATTAAGAAAGAATTGAAGAACCAAAACCACTAAAATCACTCCGAAAATGATGTTGTTTTCCAAACCACTAATCATCTTCCTGGTCTCATCTGATTGATCATTCGTGATGGAGATACTGAGATCATCAGGAAAATCCTCCTGAGCCTCACGTATCGCAGACATAACCCTGTCTGTCGCAATGATAAGATTCTCACCCGTACCCTTAATCGCATCCACAGTAACCGCAGGAAGACCATTTAAACGAGCATAACTGCTTTTCTCATCCCGATAGCCAAACTTAATTGATGCCACATCACCCAGGTGAATAACATCCCCCTTCTCGCTCCTTACAACCAGATACTCTAATTCCGCCGGATCCTTAATCTCTCCCACCACACGAAGAGATCTTCGGAGCCTACCGTCCTCCATAATATGACCGCCCGACATGGTTATGTTTTCTGAGAAAATGGCAGTCTCTACATCTGAAAAACTTACCTGAGTAGCATCCATCTTATGAGGATTCAAGAGTATCTCTAATTCCTTCTCCTCCGTATTACGGATCTTAACATCCGTAATCTCCGGGATCTTCTCTATCAGAATTTTTAACTCCTCAGCAAATATCTCTAACTGAGCCACCGAATAGTCACCTGAAAGATTGACATTCAGAATAGGGAGACTCCCGAAATCAAACTCAAATACATTCGGGTCCTGACGCATATCCGTAGGTAACTCACGCTTAGCCAAATCTACAGCATCCTTAACCTTGGAAAGAGCTACCTCTATATCCATCTCAGGTGGAAAATCTATAATAAGAGTCGCATAGTCCTGAACACTAACCGAATTGATCTCAACTACCTCCGAAATAGAATTCAACTCCTTCTCTATCGGACGAGTAATCAGATTTTCTATATCTACCGGGGAATTACCCGAATATGGAACACCTACATAAATCTTATTCAACGAAATGTCCGGAAAACTCTCCTTTGGAAGAGTCATATATGAATTGATCCCAAAAAGAATAATCATCAAGGAAATCAAGAATACAACCGTCCTGTTTCCCAAAGCTAAATGGGTCAACGGAAAGGTCCTAATCTCCTTCTTGGAACCCGAAACCTCAGTCCCTTTCATCAAAGCATAACCAATAAAACAAAACTCAAGATCAGGTCAAATCTTTTGAAACTCCGAAACATCAACACGTCTCACTATTTTTACCCACCAACCCCTCGAAATATTCTTATAACCCTCATAAATAATCAGATCTCCAGAATCAACACCTTCAAGTATCTGGGTCAAATTTTTATAAGTCTTGCCTACAACAACTCGCACACGCTCAGCTACAAAACCTTTGCGATCCCCTGAGGTCTTTGGGATAACCTTGTAAAGATAAGTACCCGTTTTTCGGTATTGAATCAAATGACTTGGTAAAACAAAAGACGCATCCAAATAGTAATCCTGAATCCGAACCTCAACAACTTGATTTGGAAGAAAAAGATCCCGAGCAGATGATGATTCCGAGGGTAAATAACTCTTTATAAAAAAGGTGCGACTATTCGGATCCAAGGTCTGACTAATAAACTGAACCTGGGTCTGCACGGAAGAAAATAAAAGGTTCTCCCCGACACCCAAAGGAGATATGCGAACCGTGTCTGCCACCTCTATCCTACCTATGTACTTGTCAGAAATCTCAGCATATACATGAACACCCTCAGGACTAGATAAACGAAGAAGAGGATCCGAAGAACCCGGCATAACCTGCTCACCTACCCTCACATTAACCCAATCTACAATGCCCGAAAAAGGAGCAACTATAATAGCCTGACCCAGCTGAGCCCGCAATACGCGAAGCCGCTTCTCCAAATTTTCTACCCTGTTTTTTGTTTCTAAAAACTCTATTTCCGTACCTATGTTCTTCTGCCACAGACCCCGACGTTTCCTCAACAATTTTCGTGCAAACCTTAATTCA
>JAPOQI010000057.1 GCA_026710765.1 Cytophagales bacterium
CCCGCGTCTGTTCTTCCACTCCCCAAGATCTCCACCCTCCTTCGCAACAAGCAAGATAAACCCTCCTCTATACACCCTTGTACCGTTTCTCCATGAGATTTAGGCTGTTTTTGCCATCCTTTATATCGGGTTCCGAGATAGGAGATATATATAAAGTGTCGGATGCTTGGGTTGTCCTCAGACATTTTTATAAAAGTGGTGGGTGGGTTATTTTATCCTTCTCCCAAATAGTCTTTTATAAATCAGTGTTGTAGGAGGAAGGCTTTAATAAAGGGGTCTATGTGTCCATCAAGGACCTGTTGGACCTGGCTTTCCTCCCAATTTGTACGATTATCTTTGATTTTCTTATAGGGATGAAGAACATAACTTCGTATTTGGGATCCGAAGTCTATTTGTCTTTTTTCCTTTTCGGTTTTTTGTTTTGCTTCTTCTTCTTTTTGTTTTTCCAGTTGGTAAAGTTTTGATTTCAGCATCTGCATAGCTTTTTCTCTGTTTTGGAATTGAGATCGTTCTTGCTGGCATGCCACAACAATTCCTGAGGGATGGTGTCGGATTCGAACAGCTGTCTCTACCTTGTTCACATTTTGGCCTCCTGCACCACCCGATCGGAAGGTTTCCATACTAATATGAGCGGGATTTATTTCTATGTTTTGCGTTTTTTCTTCTTCCATAGGGTATACAAAGACGGAGGCAAAAGAGGTATGTCTTCTTTTTCCTGAATCAAAGGGAGAAATGCGAACCAGACGATGAACCCCTATTTCAGATTTTAGATATCCGTAAGCATAGTCCCCTTTAAACTCTAGGGAAGCTGATCTCAATCCAGCAGTTTCTCCTGCCTGATAGTGTACCTGGGATATCTTAAACTTCCTCCGCTCACCCCACATAGAATACATTCTGAGCAACATTTCACCCCAGTCCTGACTTTCTGTTCCACCTGCCCCTGGATTGATCTCCATAACGGCATCTTTCTTGTCCTCGGGTTTTCCAAGCATCTTTTTCATCTCCAACTCTTCTATCCGACGTTGCAGGGTTTGAACAGCTTCCTGCAAATCTTCTTCCGGTACCTCTTCAAAAGAGGCTAGGGTTTGAAAATCCTCCCAAAGGGACCTGAGATCTTCAAAAGAACGAAGTACACGCTGAATATTCCCTTGCTCCTCCATAACCCCACGAGCCCGTGAGGCATCATCCCAAAAACCAGGCAAACTTGCCTCGGCTTCTAAGTTTGATAATCGTTTTTGGAAATTATCGTAGTCAAAGATACTGCCGTAAGGCATCCACACGGGTCCCCAAATCTTTGATCTCGGCAGAAGATATCATATCTTTTCTACGATCTCTCGTTGTGAAAAAAAGAAGGCAGATTCTATCCTTGCATTCTCATCCGAATCAGATCCATGAATCGCATTGGCTTCCACAGAACTTGCAAATCTACGTCGTATGGTTCCCTCATCAGCTTGCTTGGGATCGGTGGCACCTATGAGGTTTCGGAAAGAATTTACCGCATTTTCCTTTCGGAGGAGAAAAACCAAAATGGGCCCCGAACTCATGTAATCACACAAATCTTGATAAAAGGGTCTCTGTTCATGAATGCTGTAAAAAGAACCCGCTTCTTCGGCTGTCAACCTGGTCAGCCGACCCGCTATCCACTTAAAACCATTCTTCTCTATGATACTGAGAATAGCACCTGTATGTCCTGCTTCATATGCGTCAGGCTTTATTATGGAAAAAGTGATATCACCCATATCTTATTTAAAATCCCTTAACTCTATTGTCTTCAAGAACCTACCTTGCATACCCACCCTTAAAAAAATCGCGGATACCCAGGGTGGGTAAAATATACAAAATAATATTTTATATTTGGGCTTTGGAATGTAGAATTTTTATCTTGTGTTCTTCTTTAATGTTCTTTAATATTCTTCGTTCTTCTCAATGTATAGTTAATTTTAGAAACGTTTAAAAAAATGAAAACCATCACATCATATTTGTTTTTTCTTCTACTATGGTCTTTTTCTTCGGGGTCTTCGGATTTGATTGCTCAGGACTCCCAGACCTCTCTTTCAGCTCCTGCGTCTGAAGAACGAGGTGCATATATAGACCTGGAAGAGACTGTTTTTGATTTTGGCACTATCCAGACAGGGGATATAATAAAACATGACTTCCCCTTCAAGAATACAGGAAATGAGGCCCTGATCTTATTTAAGATATCCACTACCTGTGGATGTACCGCACCCGAATGGCCACGAGACCCGATCCCACCTGGAGAAACAGGGGAAATTTCCATTCGCTTCGATTCCAAAGGCAAAATAGGATCTCAGAATAAGATTGTCACCGTGCTATCCAATGCACTAAATGAAAGTGTGATACTTTCTCTTCGTGGCGTGGTAAAGGATTCTTCCCCTCCCCGTGGTCAGAAAAAATAAATGAAGAGGTAAATCCTGACCCCCTCAGCAGTAAATCATCCCGAACCCACCTGAGATCATCGTGCCTTGCACGATGAAGAATCATCGTATCCTCTCGTATACTCGGGTGGCTGACCGGGATCGAACCGGCGACCTCCAGAACCACAATCTGGCGCTCTAACCAACTGAGCTACAGCCACCATCCCCTCATTAAGAAACTCTCACAGCCCGAAAAGTTATGCAAATTTTTCTGAAAAAGAAAAAAGATCTAAGCAGGATATGAAATTACCAGTCGGGTCTTTTAGGATTGGGTCTTCGTGTGGGTTTTCGTTTGATTTGTTGGAGGTACTGTATTTCACTATGCCTAAGGGCTTCCAATATCATCTTGGCTCTTTCTTCCGACATTTGAATTTCTTTCAAGCGATCTGAAACCGTGGGGGTAGGTTCTTCTGAATCTGGATTTGTGGGATTTGACTCTTCTTGGGTCTGGGAATTGGACTGATCTTCTTTATCCGAGGGATTTTTATTCTCCCGATTCTCTTCCGAGCTTGCAGATTCTTTATTTCCGTCTTTTTCTTCCTCTTGGGATGCATTTTGTTCTTCTTGTTGAGTGGGGTTATTTTCTTCCTTTTGGGAAGGGTCTGATGATTCTTGGGCGTTTTCTTTATTCTGTTGTTTTTGTTGTTCCTGATTTTTTTCTGAGTCCTGGGACGAATCGGGGTTTTCTGAATCAGTAGAAGACTCAGGATTTTGTTCTAGGGATTTTTTAACCAACTGATAATTATACCTGGCTTCCTCATATGAAGGGTCTGCCTTGAGGGATCTCTTAAAAAGGTTCAGAGCATGCCTACGTTTTCCCTTATGAAAAACAAGTTGGCCTATTTGGTTCAAGGCCTCAGCGGGTATGGGTCCTTTGTCAATACGTTGGCTAATCTCTTGATACTGGGCCAAGGCATTTGTGGTATCCTTAGCTTGTAAATATGCATGGGCGAGGTTCATCCTCATACGCCCTTGAGGGTCTGGGGCATAGACCGTATCCACGAGATAAGCATAAATTCGTGCAGACTCCGTAAAATCTTGACGATCCCATGCAGCCTTGGCTTTTTCCCTGAGCTCATTGATCTGTGCTATTTCCCCAATCGGAAGATTCAAACTAATCCACAGGGCAACCCACTTCATGGTCTAGCTTATATTTTATATATCTTGAAAGAAAAAAG
>JAPOQI010000111.1 GCA_026710765.1 Cytophagales bacterium
ATGAGCACCTTGCAACCGATTCGTATCTGAGGTGTCCCTAAACTTCTGGAATAGACTAGCTATCGCAGCGCGATTAGGGTTTGAGTTGTTCATGCTATAGTACTTGTTTTTTTGTTCTTTCCTTTTCCTTTTCCTTCAAGTTCCTCGAGTATTTAAAATATTTCTCCAAATGCAATTACAGAACCCGCCCGTCTTGAATCTTCCCCAAGAATTGAAACAGGAACACTGTTTACCTATCTATCTTTTTCATTTCAAGAGATTCAATAGATATATAATTCCCTTAAATAGTTCTCTAAATGCAATTGCAGAACCCGCCCGTCTTGAATCTCTCTAAGAATTGAAACAGGAACACTGTTTACACTATCTATTTTTACGTACACTTAAATCCCCCAACAACACTGAAGCACAGGTGCTAAGTGTCCCTATTTCCTGTGAGAATTCCAAATTTTTAGGCGTTTATTTTGAGTAAATAGAAATCTTTTTTCATTTCAAGGGATTCAATAGATATATAATTCCCTAAAAAATAATACGATAAATATTTGGAATTGTAAAATATTTCCTATACATATCCTCATTGGATAACATAAGGGTTATCAAAGAGTTAAATAAGTAAATTCTATGGGTAAGCGGAGTTTTCATGTCGCCGTTCGTGACGCAGGAAGTTTGAGGGGTTTTCTGTATTTAGACCTCATATGAATGCGTCACATACCCGCCTTAAATGAAATCCATAGAAGAGATATTAAAAATGAGTGAAGCCAAATGATCAACAGGACACGAAATATACCAGGATCGTACAAGAACTCCCCCGAAGCCAAACAGAAAGGAATATTGCGATTTGTCAAAGCCATTATTAGTATTAAGAACCTTCCCCAAGAAGCCCGAGAAAAAGTGAAAGAACGATACTTATCGCTCATAGAGAAATTTATGGCAATGAACCTAATTAAACGACTCTTCTCTCGTAAAGAAAGTGTTGAAGTGCAGATTGCTAAAAGAAAGCTGTCCTTCGGCAAGGAGGGAATATACTGGTACGCCTTCCGTGACAATGTAGTAGACAAAGTGATGGATATCATAGAAGACCACCAGCAGCAGCAGCAGACCGCTAAATGTGCAGAAATATCCTTAAAACTTGCAGATATGTGCGTTCGTGGAAACCTAAGCCCGCTGTTTGTATTAAAGAACATCTACTTTCTCCCAACAAAGGATAAGTCCGGGCAACCCACCATAGAACTCAACTTACAAGTGCGACTCATGTCTGCCCTGTTTGACGCCTACCGAAATAGTAAAAAGAAGGAAGGTGTATTCATATCATACGCAAGCACCAGGCATGGAGTTGATGATATCGGGAGATATTGTGAAGCCAAAGTAAAGGTTACAGAATATCACCGCCTCCCCGATGGAACCTATCAAAAAGATGAAACCTATGTCACCGCAAAGGCACACATAGAAGTTAAGAAAGCAGGACAGCTGTGGGAGCAATATCCAGGAAAAATGCTTTCGTGGAGAGCGATCTCATACCTGCTTGACCTGCTTTTCTCCGGAGCAAATGAAGGCATACTCTCCTCAGCGGAGTTTGACGAGAATGTAGGGCTATACCCCGAAGATAACAAAACGGAAGGAGAAGTGATAGAAGGAGAAGTGATAGAAGGAGAAGTGATAGAAGAAGAAGAAAATGGAAATTAAGATAAATAGGAAAAGAATATGGAATGGGTTTGCCTGGATAGGTATGGTTCAGGTTGCATTCTGGTTAACGAGAATATTATGGAAATTAGGTCAGTTAATAATACATACATAGTGGCGGGGGAAGCGGTGTCAGTCCCGCGATCCTTTTTTTATTTATATAGCATCATATCTAAACGCAAGGATACCCTGCCACTCACCACACTAAAACATAAAAATAATGAGAGGAGTAAATAAAGTAATATTATTAGGGTTTGTGGGATCAGACCCTGAAATAAAAGAATTGGATAACGGAGGATCCGTGGCCACCTTCTCCCTTGCTACCAACCGACCCTATAAGAATAAAGCAGGAGAACAGGTCACCGAAACCGAATGGCACAATATTGTGTGCTGGTCTCCCCTGACGAACATCGTAGCAAAGTTTGTTTCAAAGGGGTCACAGATACACATTGAAGGACACATAAAAACACGATCCTATACTAATAAAGAGGGCGTCAAGATATACAAAACAGAAATAAAAGCCCGTGAGCTTGTCCTTGTTGGAAAGAAGGAAGAGAACCCGTCCAAGCAAGAACCCCCCGCCTCACCGAATAATGAAGAAGATGATGACGATAGATACGCACACATCCAATAGAAGAAATGAAAAGACCAGTACTTAGAGAAATCCCAGAAGACTACGAAGTTGAGTATCGGCAGATAACAAAAAAAATAGGGAATTATATACATATTGACACAAAATAATTTGAAAATAAAGGGTATAGGAATAGTTTTGTGTGCCTTGCTGGGGACGGTCTCCTTGCAGGGACAGGCGGCTCCTCGTAAACCTGCATTTGCGAAGGATGCGACAGATACCCGTGCTGGTTCGCTGACACTGAAACAGGCAGGCAATGTCCCTGCTGGTGAGACCTATGTTGTGATTGTATCCAAGACAGAGATATCTGGTCCTGGATCAAAAGTGTCTGCTACGGCTGTGGTGTCGGGTTTGGGTGTGGGTCAGGTGTCCGAGAGGATGTTTTCGGGTGATCCTCGTATTGCGGTTTTCACGAGTTTGGATGGAGGTTTGAATTATTATGTTTATGTAATTTCAGTTAAGGGTACTCATAAGGTAGTACAGGCGTTCCGAGCAGCGATATCGGGTGATCCTCCGTCTGCTCCGGACTATGTTATCAGTACAATTGCTGCGGGCTTGCGTTTCACACAATCAGGTAATGTCCCTGATGATGA
>JAPOQI010000047.1 GCA_026710765.1 Cytophagales bacterium
AAATATGATAGGTATGTGCTTTCGTCTATTTCTTTCCTCAAGCGCTTCAGCTCGTTTTGAAAAATTATTCGGGGAGATGTTATTTTTTTGTTTAGTTCGTCAGGGTTTAGACGAAAGAAATTGTTCCAGTCCAATAGCCATCTATATAAATCTTCGGTAACTCTATAATCAAGAATCAACTCACACAACTCATTATGCAGATACTTTCGGGTAGAGTCTTCCAGGATACCTAATCCGTTCACAAATATAGAGTGAAAACAAGCAGATCCATTATCAAAATGTTCTATCACAGATCCACCCCCGTGTTCAATTTTAATAGGTAGGGCTTTCATTTTAATCTAATTAGTTCTATGTGGGGCAGGTCAATAAAGTTCTGGTCTGTAATGATTGTCCCATCGCTGTCCCAGTTCCCTCCCCACCGAAGTTTGTAGGGTTCTCCCTGATCGTGTATATACCAATCCCCTAATCCCATAATTACTCCTGCCACATAGCAACAATTACTATGATCCCAGACGGCTTTTCCATTCACAATGGGGGCAAAGTCAAGGGCTTCACTTGGATAGGTCTGGTGCTTTGACTTACGCTCTTTTCCATCTTTTTTTGACTTTCCTGCTTTGAAGAGGGCGTATTGTTCTTTTGCAGTTCGGTGTCCCTGCGTGATGGCAAAGTCTACTTCTGTGTGGTTAATAGCAAGGTATATTATGTGCCTTAGTACCTGGTGACACGAGGACAGCCGTTCAATGGAACGGGTACTTAATTTAAAGTTACTCATCTTTTTGTTCTTCTATTTTAAATCTTTTAATAATTAGGTAGGAGTTGCTGTCAGCCCCCTTTGTGGGTTCGCATTCTAATTCTACCCACTTATCAAGCAGTACGATGTTCCGTAACTTATCCGCAACCCCATTCCCTGCCCATGCATAATAGGATTCTCCTCCGTTGGAGATTTCCAGTTCAAAGCCGTAATGCCCCGCACTATCTCTGCCTGCGATAACTAAGCCTGATATCTTTTTCATTCACTTATGCGATAATCAGCATTGTCCTCCATCAAACCCATACGAAAGACGGAGGACTGGGAGGTGCAGAAAAAAAGAAAGAAACCTCCCTGCTGATAAGTTACACATTTTCTTCTTTTGGGTATTGTATAATAGGTACATTTATATCTCCGTCAAAGATATCGTACGGAATTTCTTCTTCGGGGTATCTCCCATTGTGGCGTGGTAGTTCCTTTGCTGTCATATCTTCAATCGCATAATTGATGATGGATTGTATTTCTGCCAGGTGTAGCGTGTCTTGGTTGATATAGAATGCATTTGACGCAAAGGGCGAGTTCTTTTCTATGGCGATGAATATAAAACTAATCTTTTTTATGCTTTGGGTTGCTACAAGGCCATTAATATAATGAATTGCTTGTATGATATAGGAGGTAGGTTGATATCTAATCTTATTTTTGAAGACGTGCAGGGAGGCGTCCGTTGTGGTTTTCAGGTCAAGGATATATGCTTCTGTTTTTTTCTTATCTATCAGCAGGTGATCAAGCATTGCCTTACACTTCACCGACTTATTCTTTGGGTGTGTCCAGGTGATAATCTTTTCTTTCTCCTCGTCAAAGTCCAGGAGGTTATAATTTCTTTTTATACGATTGACGATGGCGTCATATTTAGCACTGATGGACACGATGCGTCTGTGATCTACGTAGCGGATGGCTTCTTTTCCTTCGGCTATTGCTTCGGCTTTCGCCTTTGCATAAAGGCCTTGGCCTTCTTCTAAGACCTTATAGTCGTGGTGAAAGTGTGCTGATCCCAGCAGGGAGTATAGGTGGCACGCTTTGCCGAAGGTCATGGCGTCAGTGGCGAGTTGTGGGAGGTCGTTCCTAAGATACTCTGCATACTTATCAGGGTGGTTCAGGTACTTAACGATCGCCCCACTGCTGATGTATCTTCTGTCTTCGTGGTAGTTATCGTGCGTTATTTCACTCATCAGCAAATTCAGTAACAATATTTCTGACTTCTTTAATCGTCCTAATGATCTGCTTTGCGGAGGAGACGACCTTATAGTGTTCTTCTTGCTGGTGGTGATACTTGAATATATCTTCATCGTATAGAAATCCTTCTGTTTTCATTTTTTTATACACGAGGATATAGGTTCGTACGGTTCCTTTTTTAAGGCGGAAGGTGTGGTGAACGAAGCCGTATGCGTCTTTGTTTTTATACCCAAGTGCTTTCACTGCGTCTATTGTTCGCCCCATCTCATATACCTTAAACCTATGGAAATCCGACCTATTCGTTCTTAGCGTAGCGCCTCCTATTTTGAAACCGCTTTCACTAAGTTCTGTTTCTATTTGTTGGATTTGTTCTTCCGTAAGGTCTGATATTTTAGTTCGTTGTGCTGGCATAGTTTCTATTTTAGGTGTGCGTATCTATCGTCATCATCAGCGTCAGGGGTGGTTTGTGGGAAGTCCTCGGACTTGGGTTCTTCGCTTTGGGCTTTTGACTTGGGCTTATCAAGCATTTGCATTTCTCTGACTTCTATTTCGGTGAGAAATCTTTTTTCATTGTTTTTATTTGTATAGGATCGTGTTGTTATGCGTCCTTCAATATATAGTTTAGACCCTGTTACAACATATTTTTCCACAATGGCAGACAGCGGTGACCAGAAGACAAGTTTGTGCCATTCTGTGTTTTCTACACGTTCGCCTGCACTGTTTTTATAGACCCTACTGGTTGCGAGGCTTAGGGAAGCAACAGACCTTCCATTATCAAGGTGTTTGATCTCTGGGGCTGTGCCTACGTTGCCAAGTAGTATTACTTTATTTACTCCGCTCATTATTTTTATGTTTTAGGTGGTGAGTGGCAGGGTATCCTTGCGTTTAGATATGATGCATATAAATAAAGAAGGATTGCGGGACTGATACCGCATGCCCTGCCACTATGTATTGTTAATTTCTTCTTCTATATCTTTTACGTCTTCTGTGTCTTCGGTATATATGCTTATGCTTTCGTCAAACTCCGATGAGGATAGCACGCCTTCATTCACGCCTGAGAAAAGCAGGTCAATCAAGTATGACACAGCTCTCCACGAAAGCATTTTTCCAGGATACTGCTCCCACACCTCCCCACTTTTTTTAACTTCTATGTGTGCCTTTGCGGTGCAGTAGTTTTCATCTTTGCCATATGTCTCATCGGGGAGTTTGTGATATTCTGTAACCTTAACCTTCGCTTCACAATATCTACCGATCTCATCCTTTCCATGATCAACGCTTAGGTTAGAGATGAAGACGCCTTCTTCCCGTTGTTTTTTTCGGTAAGCACCGAACAGGGCAGAGATGAGGCGAACTTGTAGGGTTAGTTCTATGGTGGAATTACGAAACCGATCCCTTGTTGGGAGAAAGTAGATGTTCTTTATTACAAAGAGGGGACTTAGGTTTCCACGAACGCACATGTCCACAATTTTGCCAGTAATTTCTGCATACTTAGCAGTTTGCTGTTCACGTCCACTTATTTTGGACATGATTACGTCTGCCACATTTTTCTTATATATGTCCCAGTACAACCCTCCTGGTGAGATGGATTGTTTAATTCCTGTTGCATGTACAATAGGCGTGGTTGCAGGTTTATCTGCGGGGGTTTTCTTTATTTCTGTCATCTTTTCTGTTATGTTCTGGTGGGTGTGTGACACAAGCCATCGGAGGGGAGAGTGTAGCCAATTAAACTAAAACCCTTCCTACTTCCTGCGCCACAACGGCGCTCTTTCATACACCGCTACCCAATTGCTGGTCTTTTTACTTTATAGTTAACGTCAATTTCTCCATTTTCTAATGCAGAGATGTGCAGGTAGAAATCCCAGTTCCTTCGTTTTAACTTACGGAGGTCTTCAAGGATTTTTATAGCCCTGTCAATTTCGTTCTTTTCCAGGTATCCAGGATTGTCTGCTGTACTCACTTCTTATTTCTTTAAATCTTTGATTGCTCTTATGATATCAAATCCCGTTTGCTGAATTTGCCGTGCAATTATTTCAGCCCCAACGAGTGCGGGGAGTTCTCCTGACGCCTGTTCGTCTGCCTTTGGATACGAGTGTTCGTTGTCAGTAACCTTGACTGGGTCTTTCGGTGAAGTCGTAACCACTACCTCTGGTGCTTCTTCGTCTTTTTTTGGTCTTGCCATTATGTTATTGTTTAAATGTTATAAAATCCTTCTCCTCATTCCACAGCGTATATATACAAAATATTTTCCACAATTCCAAATGATTAGTGTATTATTTTTTTGTTTATATTTTCTTCACTCATGCCCTATATGTTGATGGGCTGTATCCATATTTTCAAGGACAGAAAAAAGATCTTCGGAATCAGTCATGCCGTATTCACCCCTTAGAATAACCACACTCCAAGACGCTATACTCCTTCTTATGGCTGTCGCTAAATTTCTCTGTTTTTCAAGTAAACTATAATAAGAATAAGTTATCTCCTCATCAAGTTTCTCAAAGTATTTATAGCATTCGCGCATCTCCAAGCACACTTTCCATAAATCACACTTGTCTGTGTCGTATTCTCCATCCTCTATCTGATTGTATTCATCGGAGATAATATCTCTCCACTCTTTTATTTTTACCTTTGCTCTGGCTAAGGCTTTTTCCCACAAATCCAATTCTTCGGCAAAGGTTTTTTTTCCTACTTTCCAATTGATTTTTAGTAGGGCTTTGTGATACACCTTTTTGGCGTATATCATATCTCTGCAATGCACGCATTTGCCTCCCTCTCTTGACTCACATTCACAATCCAAAGTACACTCTTCACAGCATTGGCCATGGTGACACCCACAAGGGAAATTAAAGTCATAATTCAATTCGCCGTATAGGAATTCCTTGGCGGAAATTGTATAATCCTTTGGCTTGCCACCACCATTTTTAGATCGTGCAATTTCTATCTTAACCTGTTCGTGGAAGGCTTTCATGTTATCATCTAATTGAAACCTATCCAGTGTATTATGTATGCGTACCCAGAACTCCTTGCTCGCAGATGCGGGGTCATTTAATTGTTTATTTTTCATGTCTATATTTTTTATGTTTAATCAAGCACCTCACCCGCTTACAATGGAGTTACTAATCAAGGGGACAGAAGACTCCAAAAGGAGTGAGGTTATGCTTGTTGTCTAACCTTCTGTCCCATGCCATTCTACTATTAATAGTCATTTGAAAATTCCTTCTTATACTTTTCGGGATCAATTGAAAGGGCTTTATTGTGGCAATGCTCCTCCAGGATATCCGTGTCTGTTACATACTTGTCCATCAGGTCGTTATCGTCTAATATGTAAAGTAGGTGCTTGGGGACCCATTTGCGTACCCAAATTAGGTATTTACCTGATTTAAACCCGTACGTGGAAAGCCAAGACAACTGCCATGCAGTTATGAGGATATCCTTTTCTTCTTGTGTTAGTTTTTGCATAGTAGTTCAATTAAAAGTGAGATAAAAAGTCCGATGCTTACGCCCGTGATAAGCCCTGCCACATAGGAAACTATTCGGTCTACCCGTACCCTCTCGCTTATGTCTTCAAGGGTTTGTTTTAGGGTCAGCAAGTCCTCATATAGGGGAGTTAATTTATTTTCTTTATTACTCATTTTACATAATCTCTAATTGTTATTATATATCCTCCGTTTGAAAGGATTTGAATATCCACACTGCCATTTTTATAATCCTTGACGATCACTTTGATTCGTTTTAGCAGGGCTTCTTCGCTGTGTACATTAAATGTTATGGGTGGTGGCGACATAATCATTTCTTTTTAGGGTGTTCTAATTTAAACCTTTCCTTGAAGTGTCCTATGTTCTGGTTAAATCCCAGCCCTGCAATGTATAGGGGTTTATCGTCTGCTTCTGTCAGTTGCCTGCATCCATCGGGTATTTGTTGTCGTGCGTGTTCCATTTCTTCAAGGGAGACATCTATGCCTGCGTGTTCAACTTTCCATTGGAGGTACTGATACTCGGTAATGAATGCAGTTATGTCTGCGGACAGTGGGTTTCTCATTTCTTTTCATAACTTTTAATGGCGAATTGATTGCTTGTATAGACGCAAATATTAGACGCCACTTCCAAACTGGACAGCACGATCTCTTTGGCTGACAATTCGGGGTTATGCTTCAATAAGGCAAGTGCGGCCGACTCTGCATACGCTCCCCCTGAACCTACGCAAGCCAATTTATTATCAAACGATAAAACCCCTACGGCTGTATCCACTTGGAATATATTGTCCGCATCTCCAATGATTAGTATGCAACCGTATTCAGCCATGTTGCGATCTTTAAGCCACTCAGTAACAAATTCGTTTAATCGCTTTTCAAGTTTATGTTTAAATTTGGAGTTTTCAACACTTTTAAGAAACTTCTT
>JAPOQI010000022.1 GCA_026710765.1 Cytophagales bacterium
AGGTTGCCCATCTTGTCCATGGAATCGCAGGACATGTCCAATCTTTGAGGAGATATGGCCTCTACGTGTTTTCCCAAATCCGATCTCTCTAGAATCTCCTTCCAATTCCGAGAGGGCAGATAAAATGGCACGGGCTACCTCTGCTGCCACCCCTATATGGGAAGGCATCGCATCTATGTTCACGCATTGAATGGGTGTAGGTTCTGAATTTGTTTTGGGCTTTGTTCTTCGGGTAGCAACCAACAGCATCTCATTCATATTCGTCTCATCCGAGATCCGCCCTTTCTTGCCCGTGATCACAATAATATCTTCAAATTCTTGCTCTAGCATGATGCGGGTATTTTGCCAAGAGGTGGAAAAGGCAGCCGTCAGGGGTAGGACATAACCGATGCGCCCCCCGGGCTTGATCTTATTCAGGGCAATGGAGAGGAAGCTGGAAGCCATGCCTGCTTTCTTATTAGGGGCATATTTTTTCCCAAACTTCTTCGCGAAATTCTCGTTAAGAATCCCCCATCGTCTTTGACAATCTTTACGTTCTTCATCTTTGAGATGGGGGAGGTCAAAGGCACTTTGTCCCCCTCGGGTTCGGCTGTAGGGTGGATTCATGAGTATATAGTCCTGTGAAGCATTGGGTACGTCAATATTTTTTTCTTTTCCTTTTGTCCCATGCATGCTTTCGGATTTATCATACAATTGCAAGTCGGACAAGAAATTCCCTTCCAGAAACTCCAAGCTTCCTGTACTGCCATTCTTCCCAACCTCTACATGGGCGATTTGTGTTTTCTTATAGGGTTCGCCTTCTCCTACTGCTGCCATACTTGTGTTGCTAAGATGTGATGAGATACGATTGATATCCGCACCTACAATCCCTTTTTCCATGGCGTGTTTATGGAATAGACCCAGGTTGCTAGTCTTATTTTTTCGTTCGTGCAATTGTTTGACCCGCAAATATCCTGCCCGCAGGAGGGTTCCTGTACCGCAGGCAAGGTCGGCAATACGCAAATTTTCAAAGAGGTTCACGTTTCCCCAATCCTTACGATCTTTTTCTCGGATGGTCAAATGGGATAGGAGCTCTGCGATGGGTGCTGCGGTATAGAAGGCGGCGGTTTCTTTGCGTTCTGGCAATATTCTTTGGTACAGCTCTCCACACATGTTCACCTGTTCTCCAATACCCTTTGTCTGGCTTTCCAGCACTTGCCGATATAGCTTCGTGATGATGTATGCTGTCTCTTTGGGTTGCCTGCTATATGCATAACACAAGGAGGTAAAGGCGGGCTTGAAGACGGGTTTCCAGTTTGCGTCCAGGATCAGGCGCCAGTCTTCTATCAAGTCTTGGAGATTTAGAGGTTCATCCTTTCTTTTCGGGAGTTCTGGGAATGGGGGCAATTTATTGTTCTGAGCGCTGGAATGCCCGTCCAGATGCTTATGAGTTGCTAATGCATTATACCAGAGGAGGACAATGATTTTCAGATCACCCATTTCCCATTCATGATTTATCCTACTAATAAGCTCTTGCTGCTCTGCTTTTGACATGGATTTATATAGTTCTCTTGCACTCTTGCCAATCAAGTCCGATAGCTTTTGGGCATACTCTTCGGTTTCCTTCTCAGACACCGAAGCCATTGTGATAAAATCTGCCAGGTCGTTTGTGTTCCCGTATAGATATCCTTCTTCGGGTGTGCGTAGGATTTGATTTCCTATGCCAATCCGTTGGAATGCGGCATACCCCAGTTTCACTTTATCTTCTACTAGGGCTTTCTGAATACTATCTTCAACCGAATTTCTCAAGTCTTTCGGAATGGACACCGCAATGGCGGCCCTAAAATCTTTGTATTGGTCCAGCCGAACTTTAGCATCTTCATTTCCAGGATACGCTTTTGAATCCCACTCAGTCTCCACTGCCACCTCGGTGCCATGAAGACCAATCCGAATGTCTATTCGCTTCTGGCCTATCCTATCCTCCGCCTTAACATTATCATCACTCCACCGTCTCCGTACCCTACGAAAGGCTCTTGCTAACTCTAAATTGAAAGCCATCTCTTCTAGGTTTCCTTGCTTCATCCTTCTATTTGTCTTGAATGCTCGGTTGTATTTGAACCTCTGATTAACCCCTTGCTTGCGAAAGATAAAGAATTATATACTGCCCATCGTATATATATATATATATATATACATCGACAATTGCCTTCATCCAGCGGAAATATGAGCTCATGGACATACTTGCCTATATCCTGCTAAACTATTTTAAACTCGTAGGAAAAATCCATTTGACCCAAATCAAATTTTATTGCAATTATTTTGTGCCAACGTGTGTATGCTCCCTTTTTTCCTTATCTTGCACGCATGTATTACTTGTGTATCCTGCCTTTGGCAGTTAATCTTTTAAATCCATTAGTTACGAGTCTAAGAAATACTTGGAATCAAGATATCCTGGAAATTTTGCAGGAGAAAGGGGCAAATCGCCCAGAAAAAGGCTTTTCCTCCGCTCAGGTGGTGGATTTGCTCTTTGCAAAGGGTCTCAATCACACACCTGATAGAGGTCTTGTTCAAAAAAGTGTTGGCACAGAC
>JAPOQI010000096.1 GCA_026710765.1 Cytophagales bacterium
AACCAGATTCCCAGCCAAAGCCCTTGCCAATTTGCAAGGAGAACCCATGATTGTCCGTACATATAGATCCGTGCAAAGCATAAGCTATTTTCAGCACGTTTGCGTAGCTACCGACCATCCCAAAATCTTTGACGCTTTGGAAAAACGAAGTATCCCCGTTCTCATGACCCGAAAAGATCATAAAAATGGAACCGAACGATGTGCCGAAGCCCTTCAACTCCTCCAAAAAGACATCGCCTGGGACTACCTAATCAACGTACAAGGAGATGTCCCCTTCATCACAGCCCAACACATGAACCCTATTCTTAAACTCCTCAAACAAAAAGTGAACATAGCTACCCTCTTTTATCCCATGAAACCCAACGAAGATGTAAACAATCCCCACCTTGTAAAGGTCGTGTTGGGAAAAGACAATAAAGCAATCTACTTCAGCAGATCCCCCATCCCATACCGAAGAAACCCCGTTCATTTACCCTACTATCAACATGTGGGTGTGTATGCCTATGCCGTGCAGATACTCCCAAAACTTGCAGGACTCCCACTAGATCCCATAGAAGAAGCCGAATCCCTCGAACAACTCCGATGGATCGCAAATGGATATTCCATCCACGCCTGTCAAACCCTGCCCCTCAAAAAGGAAATAAATACCCCAGATGACCTCCACGAATAGGATAAACTAAATCCTAAATCTAAACCAAAACCTTGTCCAATTCACCGCGAAAAATACTGCTCGTCGTCCTGGACGGATGGGGTCAAACCCCTGAGGCAGAAGCCAAAGTGTCTGCCATAGCACAGGCAAATACGCCATTCATAGATCAACTCTATCTGAAATATCCCTGCACCCTCTTGGAAACCTCCGGAACCTGTGTCGGACTCCCAAAAGGACATATGGGAAACAGTGAAGTAGGACACCTACACCTAGGTGCCGGGCGAAAAATTCCACAGGAACTTCTCAAAATTCAACAGGATATACAACATGGAAGCTTTTATGAAAATCCCCTCCTAAAAGAAAGCTTCCAAAAAATACAACAAGCCCAACAAAACAAACTTCACTTCATTGCCCTGACATCTAAAGGAGGAGTCCACGGACACATAGACCACCTTTTTTCCCTATGTCAAATGGCAGAACAATATCAGGTCCCTTTCTACGTACACGCCATTTCCGATGGTCGAGATGTAGCACCACAGGATATGAAAAGCACCCTCCCAATCTTAGAGAAACGAATAAAACAATACGGAGGCTTCCTTGCCACACTCATGGGAAGATATTATGCCATGGACAGAGATAAACGATGGGAAAGAACAAGACTCGCTTATGAGGCCCTAATAAAGCGAAAAGGAATCCACATATCCAACCCCTCAACCTATCTCAAAGACTGCTATAAAAGAGGAATCACAGACGAGTATCTTCGGCCTGCTATTCTGCTACCCGAAGCAAATATTAGTTCCGGAGATGTCATAATATGTACCCACTTTCGCCCCGATAGAATACGACAACTCACCCAAGCCCTAAGCCAAAAAAAATCTCCCTTAACCCATATGAACCCACCATCTGTACATTTCCTTGGATTCACCTCCTATAATCCTAATTTTGAAAATGTACAGATCCTGTATCCCAAAAAACCCGTTCCCCAAACCATGGGAGAAATTCTGACACAGGAAAACAAGTATCAAACCCGAATCGCCGAAACAGAAAAATATCCCCACGTCACCTTTTTCTTCTCAGGAGGACAAGAAAAACCCTTCCCCAAAGAAAAACGTATCTTCCATCCCTCACCTAAAATCTCCACTTACGATTTGAAACCCGAAATGAGTGCAGAAGATCTCAAAACAAGTACATGTCAACTTCTCAAAACTAAAACCCAAGACTTTATACTACTCAACTTTGCCAATGCCGACATGGTAGGACATACCGGAAATATGAAAGCCACACAAAAGGCATGTGAAGTTGTGGACCAATGTCTGTCCGAAGTGATCCAGACCGCTCAAAACGCAGGATATACCGCCATGGTTCTCGCCGATCACGGAAACGCAGAATGTATGCAAACCCCAGAAGGAACCCCACATACTGCGCATACCAACTATCCCGTACCCTGTTTTTTAATCCCACCCACTCCAGGAAAGGCCTTCAGCATACTACCCAGAACCGGAAAACTAAGCCAAATTGCGCCTACCCTACTCTCACTTATGAAAATCCCCATCCCCAAGGAAATGGACCCCCCGTGGAAAAACAAAAACTAAATGATATCAATCTACTCAGATATTAACCAAGACTAGATCCGATCAACCTAACCCCATCCCGTATTCGCGGCCTGAGAAAGGATAACTTCTCATGAAGCTCTGACGGTTCTTTGGCTAAGACCGTAACATGTCCCATCTTCCGAAAAGGACGAAGTTCTTTCTTGCCATAGATGTGCGGATAAGCCTGGGGCGTGGATAGCACCTCCTGAAGACCTGAATATTCAAAGGGACCAGAAGATCCTGAAGACCCAGCTGCCCCTACCCAATTTAAGGTGGCTGAAAAAAACAAATGATGAGTCTCCCCCAGAGGATAACCCATAGCAAGCCGTATCATTTGTTCAAACTGAGAGGTAGGATGTCCCTCTATGGTGTGATGACCACTGTTGTGAACACGAGGAGCTACCTCATTTACATACCACTCCCCCTCCACTGTGTGAAACATTTCTATCGCAAATAATCCTGCTGAATCAAAAGCTTCCAACACCTGAGCTGCCAAAGAAAAAGCCCGTTCTTTCTCCTCCTCCGATAAAGGAGCCGGACAAATGGCATAATCCATCATATGAGAATCGGGATCAAATACCATCTCCACCGGAGGATAAAATCGCACATGACCCTCCATATCCTGAGAAGCCAATACGGATATCTCCTGCTTTATCTCTACCCCCTTCTCCCACAAACATGGAAAAGAGGGCAAATCCTCTCTAAAAGGAAAAGCCGAACCTAGTTGAAAAACACCCCTCCCATCATAGCCCTCACGACAAGACTTTAAAAAACCAGAAGCATGTCGAGGGGCCAACATTTCAACAGAAGACAAATATTCAAAATCAGCGACCGAACATCCCTTCCCAGAAAGAAACTCCTTCTGCTTATGCTTATCCTGAATCAAACGAAGTGTTTGGGAAGAAGGAAATACCCGCTTATTAGCTCTCTCCCAAGCCTCCAAAACAGCTACGTCTACATGTTCTATCTCCAAAATAAAACAAGAAATATCCCTGCCCCAATGGATTAATTTTTCTGTGTCATTCCAGTCCAGGGTCCTAAACCCCGGACAAATCTCCGCACAAGGATCAGTCGAACTCCGACCAAGTACCCGACAATCTAAACCCCATCGCCACGCCGCATATAGCAACATGCGACCCAATTGACCCCCACCTACAATACCTAAATCTGGCATATCAACCCCCTAAGAGAAAAATGAATACACAGCCCACGCACTCAAATAAGCCAAAGTACCCATCCCCACAAATTGAAGAACAGGCCATTTCCAAGACCCCTGCTCAGCCCTCACCACAGATAAAGTACTAAAACACTGCATGGACAAAGCATAAAATATGATGAGAGAAAAACTTAATGCAGGTGTAAAAGAACCCGAAACTATTAAACTCTCACGCAAAAGACCCTCATGACCCGCACCATAAAGAATAGACATGATCCCTACAAATATCTCACGAGCCGGAAAAGAGGAAAGAATAGCCAAACTAATTTTCCAATCATAACCCAAAGGAGAAAAAAGAACCTGTAATTTCTTACCCAAATAACCAGCATAAGAATGTGATAAGTCCGTCGGCATAAACCAAGAACCCTCAACATATCCTACACTACTCAGAACCCATAATATGATAGATACAAGAATAATTATCCGTCCTGCCGTCCAAACAAAACTATAACTACGCTCATATACGTATAAAAAAAGTGTCCGAAAAGAAGGAAGACGATACCTAGGTATCTCCAACAGCAAAGGATCCGATCCTTCAGGATTGGGTAAAAACAGATGAAGCAAGCAAGAAACCAAGGCAGCCATAAATACCCCAAATAGGTACATGCCGAAAAGAACCACACCCTGCAAATGAAAAATACCCCATAACAAGGTGTTCGGAATAACCACACCAATTAAAAGCGTGTAAACAGGAAGACGAGCCGAACAACTCATGAAAGGAATAGCAAGTGTGGTTAAAAGACGAGCCCGAGAATTAGAAATCCCACGAGTACACATCACAGCAGGAATCGCACAAGCCATACCCGATACCAATGGAACCAAACTACGACCACTCAAGCCTAAACGACGCATCCACCTATCAGATAAAAAAGCCATACGAGACATATAACCCGTATCCTCTAAAAAACCCACGATCAGAAAAAGTAAAACTATCTGCGGCAAGAAAATGACAATACCACCTACCCCAGGAATCAAACCCTCTACGAAAAACCTAAGCCACCAAGCATCAGAATCCACAGACGATAACACATTAGCCAAATATGAAAAACCCATCTCTATCCCCCACATCAAAGGCTCTGCTACATAAAATAAAGCTTGAAAACTGAGTGCTAAAACAGATAAAGAAATTAAAAGACCCCAAAATTTATGAGCAAATATCTTGTCCCACCAATCCGAACGAGCAAACGAATCCCCTGGACTCTCCGGAAAACGAACCGAAGAATCTAAAACTTCCCGTACAAAACGATGCCTCTCCAAGGTCTCCTTAGCCTGATGCTGTGCAAGACTCAAGCCTCCTCCAAAGCCTTCTTCCCGAAGCACCTCCTCCAAAACCGATGAATCCACGTCTCCCAATCCCTTCAGTAAATCTTGATTCCGCAGATACTGAAAAGCCAAATATGAAGATGAAATATTCAGCACCCGACGCAGAGACGAAATCCTTTCCTCCGGCAAACTACGATAAACGCGAAACTCAGGAACCGACGAAATACGACACATCTCCTTTTTTAAATTCCCTAAACCTATTTGACGATGAGCCTGGGTACACACAATTTGGGTCTTAAGAAGATCTGATAAAAATGCAACGTCTATCTCTATCTTCGCCTCTTCTACCTCATCCATCATATTTAAAACCAGCAACGTAGGAATACCCAACTCCCTAATCTGTGTGAAAAAAAACAAACTCCGTTGAAGATGAAAGGCATTCGCTACCACCACAATCCCATCTACCTCTTTGTGAAGAATACCATCCAAAAGAAAATCTACCGCCGCAGCCTCGTCCTTAGAACGAGGATATAAACTATAAGCCCCAGGCAAATCCACTACCTCTACATCCTGATCCCCATGCCGAAAAAAACCACGATGATCCTGCATGGTGACACCCGCAAAATTACTAGTCCGCTGATTTAAACCTGTCAACCCATTGAAAACAGAAGACTTACCTCCATTCGGATTACCTAATAAAAACCACTTGAACGTCTTCCTCGACGTACTAAGCGCTAAGTCCTCCGAAACACAAGCAGAAGACATTAAAAACAGATCTCTACCTCCCGAGCCTCCTCCTCCCCTAAGAACACACGATAAGACATCAACTCACAGCAAAGACCCAAAGATAAACCCCTCCACCTCACCCGAACCCACTCACCAGGAATAAATCCCATCTCCATCAAGCGAAGACCATACTTAGACTTTGAATTTACACGTTTAATCTGAACCCGTTGCCCATCACTGAGATCCGAAAGCCTACGCACACCCAGACCCCCTCTATATTTTTTCTCCGTCCTCATACCATCTCAGTATTCTTCTCAATATAGTTCCATATAAGAGACTAAATGGTTTTAGTTTAAATAAAGATAAAAAATGCAGAATAGAAATCCCTGTGAATCGCACAAAACTTCTCGTGTTTTTTAATCTAAACAGAAACGCCTAGCCTAGGACAAATCTTGAATAACCCACAGTCCGAACACCTAGGACGACGGGCTAAACAAATATAACGCCCGTGCAAAATCAACCAATGATGTGCCCTGCCACGCAAAGAACCAGGGATTAACCCACATAAATCCCGTTCTACCGCCAATGGAGTACCCGAAGAAGAACGAACCAAGCCTAAGCGATGAGAAACCCGAAATACATGTGTGTCCACCGCGATTACAGGAAGATCGTATAAAATGGAACTCACAACATGAGCCGTCTTACGACCCACACCCGGCAAACTCTCCAGGACAGAAGGAACCGAAGGAATTTGACCCCCATGATCTCTCACCAAAATATGAGCCGTCCGAACCAAATAAGAAGCCTTGTTTCTAGGGTAAGAAACAGAACTAATATAGGGTAAAACCTCCGAAGCCGAAGCCCGAGATAAAGAATCCAAATCCGGAAAAGCAGCAAAAAGAGCCGGCGTCACCGCATTCACACGGCGATCCGTACACTGGGCACTCAAAATAACAGCAATCAATAGCTGATGAGGCACCTGATAATCTAACTCCGTCCTAGGAGAAGGATGTTCTTTTTTAAAATATTCCCAGCATAGATTAGCCCGCTCAGCTCTCCTCATGTATCTTCCCAGCAATCCGATCCATCACACGCTTTGTGAAACCAGGAGAAGGAGAAACCGAATATCCATCCAATTCCCTTAATAATCTCTGGTAAGAATCACATAAGGCACGAAGCTTCTTGTCTGTTTTCATAAGATTTTCTATCCAACGAGATTCCTCCTCAGAGGTCTCCCCGTAAAGATAGCTAATTATATCGTCGTCTGTGATTCGTCTTCTCATCTATCGCCTTCTTCTCTTGAAATTTCTTCTTCAAATTGATCAAGGCATAACGCATGCGACCTAATGCCGTATTCAAGCTGATATTCAACTCCTCGGCAATGTCTTTGAAACTCATCTTCATAAAATGACGCATCACCAAAACCTGACGCTGATTCTCAGGCAACTGACGAAGCATACGATGAAGATCCCGATTTGTGTCATGCTTCACAATCTCATCCTCCACTGAAGGACCCAACAAGCGAAAGTTATTTAAAACCTCCTGAGAATCCTCCGAAGACCAAATAGGTGTCTTCCGACTCTTACGAAAATGGTCTATTGCTAAATTGAACGCAATACGTTGAATCCAATAGCCGAACATACCCCTATCCACATATTTTCCATTCCGAATCGTCAAAAAGACCTTTATAAAAGTCTCTTGGAGAAGATCCTCAGCTATCTCCTCATTTTTCACAATCAAATAGATCGTCGTGAATAACCTCTTCTTATACCTATTCACCACATGAACAAAAGCCTCCTCGTTCCCAGCTAAAAATGTCTTAAGATGCCGGGACTCTGAAGAAGCTTTACGTGTCGATCTAGGATTCTTCTCTACTTCTGTGTATGTTTGCTCTGTATATGTTTGATTAGTCATGGTTGTTTGGGTTTAAACGTAACTATAGAATTAAATAAGATGCGAAAAAGCAAATGTTTCGTGTCTGCCTATTTCACATGGGGTAATATAGAATATACCTTCATATCTACCTCTCCCCCAAGTCTATAAATATTACATATAACCTAAAATTTTGAGTTTTTCTCTGAAAACCCTGTCCATTAATCTAATATCCGTCATTCCTCAAGCTAAATGATCCGAAATTAGAAGCTGTAATACCTCAGAACTATCACGAAAGCATGAAAAAGATCCGATTTCCCGAAGGGAATTACATCAAAATTAAAGGAGCTCGAGAAAATAATTTGAAAAATATTGATCTCGTAATCCCCACAAACCAACTCATCGTCTTCACCGGACGATCCGGCTCCGGAAAATCCTCCCTGGTCATGGATACCCTTTTTGGGGAAGGACAAAGAGGATATGCTGAAAGCCTCAGCACATACTCCCGACAATTCATACACCATACCCGAAAAGCAAAACTAGACTCTATAGAAAATCTCCTCCCCGCGATCTCCGTAGACCAAACACCAGCTATCCGTACATCACGTTCCACCGTCGGAACAGCCACCGAAATATATGACTACCTCAAAATCATCCTCACACAACTAGGAAAAACCTACTCCCCAATTACCGGAAAAAGAGTCCGAAAATATTCTCCAAGCTCCATAGCTGAATTCGTCCAAAAATTGAAAGGACAAGAATTCGTCATCGCATGCCCACTACCTAAGACAGATGAAGAACTCCTAGAATTCGAAAAATGGACACTCAATGAAAAAGGATTCAACCGAGGCTGGATAAAAGGAAAAATCATAGACATAGAAAAACTTTCCCTAAGTCAATGGAAAAATGCAAGCCTCCTGATAGACAAAGGAGTCGTCTCCGAAAAGATGGATCAAGAAAGACTACACGAATCTATCCGAATGGCCATGCTAGAAGGAGATGGCGTCTGCCGAATTCATCAACCCCCTGATAAAATGCACGTCTTTTCTGATAAATTTGAACTAGATGGCATAAGCTTCCTGGAGCCCACACCCAATCTGTTTACCTTTAATAATAACTATGGAGCATGCCCGAATTGTAAAGGAACAGGAAAAGGTATCGGATTTGATGAAAATTTGATCATCCCAGACCCACAACTCAGTATCACCGAAGGAGCTATCCTACCCTGGCGCAGTCCGGTTATGAAACGAAGATGGCTACTACCCCTCCTGGAAACTAAAAACCTACTCCCTCTAGAAAAATCATACCAAGAATGGACACCCCAACAAAAGAAAACCCTGTGGGAAGAAAAAAAGAACTTCCGAGGAATTAATAGCTTCTTGGAAGAGATCCAAAGAAAAAGACATAAAGTGCAATACCGGGTACTCTCCGCCCGATATACTGCCGAAATTCCCTGCACACACTGCCAAGGACTCAGACTCCGAAAAGAAGCTACATACATCAAAATGGGCGGATATAATATACACGATCTCGTCCGCATGACGCTAATCCAATTGAAAGAATTCTTTGATGACCTCCTTGTGCCACCCATAAAAGCGCCCCGAATAAAAAACCTTTTCCGAGATCTCAAACTACGACTCGAGTATCTAGATAGGGTAGGGGTGGGTTATCTGAGCCTACAAAGACCATCTGCTAGCCTCTCAGGAGGAGAATATCAACGACTCCGACTTGCTACATGTATAGGAAGCTCCCTAGTCGGAACAATGTACGTGTTGGACGAACCTACCATAGGGTTGCATCCCAGAGACGTGGGAAAATTGATGAGCCTCATCCAGGATCTAAAAAGTATAGGAAACACCGTCATTGTTGTGGAACACGAAGAAGAAGTCATCAGAAAAGCAGACATGATCATAGACCTAGGGCCCGGAGCCGGAACAAAAGGAGGATATATCACATTCCAAGGAAATTGCAAAGATTTTCTAGAAAATACCTGCGAAACAGCACAATACCTCAATGGAAAAAAAACCATCCCAATACCACCCAAATCTCCAAAAACTGAGAAAATGATCACCCTGAAAGGGCTAAGACAAAATAATCTTAAAAACATCAACGCAAAATTCCCGCTGAACTCCATGGTCCTGATAACAGGAGTAAGCGGCTCCGGAAAATCTACCCTCGTCCACGATGCACTATATCCCCTAATGCTCTCCGCACTCAGAAATAAAAGCTCATCCCATGACTCCCACATCGTAGGACCCTACGCAGATATAGACTCCATAGAACGAATAGATCAAAACCCCATGGGGAAAAATATCCGATTCTATCCCGTCTCCTATGTGAAAGCCTATGACCCGATTCGAAAAATCTTCGCACAACAAAGCATAGCAAAACAAAGAGGCTTCAAGGCAGGACATTTCTCCCTTAGTTCCATCGGAGGAAGGTGTGAAGAATGTAAAGGAGAAGGTAAAAAAACCGTGGAAATGCAGTTCCTACCCAGTATAAGCCTAACATGTAATAGCTGTAAAGGAAAACGATTTAGATCCGATACGCTGGAAATCAAGTACAAAGGGAAAAATATCTATGAGGTTCTAAATATGACGGTTCAAGAATCTCTCGTACTCTTTCAAGATCAACCCAATGTCCTCCGAAAACTAGAACCCTTAAAAAAGGTGGGACTGGGATATATCAAGCTAGGACAACCTGGGTATGCACTCAGCGGAGGAGAAGCACAAAGGGTCAAACTTGCCTCATTTCTTGCCGAATATGAAAAAAGAGAGCATACACTCTTTATCTTTGATGAGCCCACCGTGGGATTGCACTATGCCGACATTGTCTCCCTCCTGGAAGCCTTCCGAGCCCTGATTGAACAAGGACATTCTGTTATCATTATAGAACATAATATGGAAGTGGTCAAAACAGCAGACTGGATCATAGACCTAGGACCCGAAGGAGGAGAAAAAGGAGGGCATATCTGCTTCCAAGGGAAACCCGAAGACATGATCAATTTGCAAAAAAATCATACCCTACGATTCCTAAAAAACAAACTCAAATGAATCTCAAAAAGAAAATCATCGCCGCCAACTGGAAAATGAATAAAACCCTACCAGAAGGAGAAAAATTACGAAATCAAGTCCTGGAAGGACTCAAAAAAATTCCACACAATGCAGAACCCATCCTCTTCCCCTCATTCCTACATATAGGAAATTGGCAAAATCTCTACAATACAACCCCCAACCCACCCATAGCCCTAGGCGCACAAAACCTCGGTACAGAACCCAATGGGGCCAGAACCGGAGAAATATCCGCACATATGCTGAAATCTGCCCACGTAGAATATGTCCTCATAGGACACGCAGAAAGAAGAACCTTCTATCATGAAGATAATAACTCACTCATTCTCCAAAAATTGCAACAAGCACAACAACATAATCTAAAGACCATTTTCTGTTGTGGAGAAAGTCTAGAAATACGAAAATCCAAAAAAACCCTGGAACACCTCCAAAAACAACTAGAACCCCTGAAAAACCTGAACAATATTCACAACCCCAACATCCTCATCGCATATGAACCCGTTTGGGCAATAGGAACAGGGTTAATACCTGATGTAAAAGAAATTCAAAATATAAATACGCAGATACGAAAAATCCTTCACGAAATCTATCTTCTCCCCAAACCCTATCTCCCATTCCTATATGGAGGAAGTGTGAATGAAAAAAACGCACAAGATATCCTCACCCACGTAGATGGACTACTGGTCGGAAGTAGCAGCCTTCACGCTGAGAAATTCCTGCAAATCCTAGCCGCAACCCAGCACAAAACTTGATGAATATAATCCCACGACTTGTGGAAGCCCTATGCCTAAACAGATCCCAATTCAATAGGATAAAGCCCATCCCGTTGTTGATCACAGAGAGCCTTAAAAACAGAATCCCGTTCTGCTCGATAAGTGACACCCAGCCACTCCCTGGGCGCCTCGTAAACCCGAACTGATACCTTCCCAGACCGAACCAGATCATGGATGGTCCCAGGAAGTTGAAGCTCTGCGTCAAGACTACCCTCATGCTCTTTATGAAATTCCTCCCAAGCCGGGAGAAAATGGTCAAAAAAGGGAAATGTGAACCCAAAAAAATTCATGGAAGCAGGAGCATTCATAGATAAAGAACGGTCGGAAGCATCCCGTATCTCCTCTCCAGAACGCATGACCAACTCATGTTCCGAAATTCCCAACAGAAAACTCTCCCGATCTACATGACAAATGCCACGAGAAACACCCCCTGATGAAGAAAGCGTGCTGGCCAGAGGATAAGAAACCAAACCCCATTCCGTCGGATAATTCCGAAAATGATCTGCCATCAGCTCGTAAGCACGTCTTCCATAAAAATCATCTGCATTGATCAGCAAAAATGGACCCGAAACTATCCCCCGACAAGAAAGAATTGCATGAGTAGTCCCCCATGGCTTTTGCCGATCAGGAAAACCCGGAATCGACTGCTCTACAAATTCTAAATCAACCTCCTTAGACCAACGAGAAGATAAATGATCAACTACCTCCGAACGAATCTCCGAACGAAGAATCACAATAACACGTTCAAAACCCGAACGCCAAGCGTCATGAATTGCATAATCCATGAGCCACTCCCCAGATAACCCAAAAGTATCTACCTGCTTAAGACCCTCATAACGACTACCTAAACCCGCAGCCAATATAACTAGGGTAAAAGACGAAGAACCCGAAGCTACACCCATGAACTAATACAACTCATCCAGAGATAAACGCAAATACCTATGTACTGCAAGATAGGTGGAGAAATAAGCTAAAAAAGGACCTATTAAAAGCAAAAAACCTCCCAAAATTAAAATGTCCTCAAAACCATGCAAACTCTCTAAACCCTCCACATAATTGTCCCCTACACGAATAAAACCATAAATTAAACCCATAGCACAAAGACCCGCTAAAAAACCATATAACAAAGCCCGAAGAAGAAAAGGACGCCGAACAAAAGAATGCGTCGCCCCAACCAATTGCATGCTCCGAATTAAAAAACGCTGGGAAAATACACTAAGACGAATCACATGATGAATCAAAAGAGTAGAACTCAAAAACAAAAGACACGAAACAGAAACCAATAAAAAACCAACCCGACCCAAATTTTTGTATAAAGACTCAATCAAAGACTCTACATAAACTACCTCATAAACCCCACTCATCCCCTCAAGCTTACGCTTAATCTGTCTAAAATGCTCCGGAGACTGATAAAGCTCATCTATACCTATAAAAAACACATCCCGAAGAGGTGTATCATCCAAATAACGCATGAAATCCTCCCCAGTATCCCGAATGAACTGAGCCGTAGCATCCTCCCTAGATAAAAAGCGAAGAGCAACCGCACCCTCACTACGAGCTACAAAATCCCTACTAGATAAAACCCTACCTATACGAGATATCTCCGCATCACCCAACTGACGATCTAAAAAAACCTGAATCTCTATGTTATCCCGAAGATAACCATCTAAATTCCTAGCCAATAACAACAGAAAACAAAATAACCCCGCTAAGAATAAAGCCAAAGCCATTGTCATGGTAGACCCCAAAAAAGGAAAAGAACCAAGCTTTTTTTTTCGTAACTTCCTTCCCACGAATCTAAATCCTTACTGTCCCTAACTATTTACAATCCAACCCTTGCCTCTCTTAAGAAAGACCATCTAAGACATGGACCCCAATATAGCTAATAGTTTTGCTAGCCTTGTGCTTCTATCTCAGAAAATGAATGTGGTTTGGGGTGTTGTAATGCTTCTTCTAATTGCCTTCTTTGCTCTACTCATACATATAGAAATTAGGATCCGTAAAATAGAAAAAGACCATAAAGACGGGGACCAGCAAGCCCGGACTCTTGCGGATGGGGCTGATGCTAATAAAGATTCCAAAAAGAAACTATGAATAACGTGCGAATCATAGCCATCGCCCTACTCGGACTCGGACTCCTTGTCCTCATATCAACCGCCCGAAATACAAGCCAATACGTCGACTTCCAAGAAGCACAAAAACGACAAGACACAAAAGGAAATGGCCCCTGGGTCCACCTCATAGGAAACCTAGTCCAAAACCAACAAGAAGAAATTATAGGCATCATACAAGGACCACACGAAACCTCTTTCTCCTTCCTACTCAAAGACGAAAAAGGAAAAATAGAACGTGTTTGGTACCCCAAACCCATGCCAACTGATTTTACCCGAGCCGAAAAAATTGTGGTGGTCGGAAGATTTGTGAAAAAACAATTCCACGCCAAAAAAATACTCTTGAAATGCCCCTCCAAGTATCAAGCAGAAGATAGCGTCCTCTAAAATATGAACATCAGCTACCTGTGGGGAGACCTAGGGCATCTACTCACGATCTCGACCTTCGTGAGCGCAGCTGCACTCAGCTATCTCTCATTTGTCTCCACCAAGAATTCCAGAACCCTCTACGCCCTTTTCTCTATACACGGAATTAGCCTAATAGGTACCTGGATATGTCTGTACATACTCCTCTTCCAACAACGATACGATTACTACTATGTCTGGAGCCACATGTCTAACTGGTTATCACTACCCTATCAAATTTCCTGTTTGTGGGAAGGACAAGAAGGATCCTTTATGTTGTGGATGCTCTTCCAAGCCATATTGGCCGGAATCTGTCTGTGGAAAAAAAAATATCTCAAACTAAGAACTCTATCTATCCTCATGGCTATTCAGACCCTCCTCGGTAGTATGATACTAGGGGTTTATTTTGGAGATATAGCCATCGGAAGCTCACCATTCCAACTGACACGACACATGCTAAATATACCCATCTTCCAAACAGAACCCCATTTTATTCCCACAGATGGAAAAGGATTAAATCTGCTCCTCCAAAATTACTGGATGATCATACACCCCCCAGTCCTGTTCTTTGGATTTGCCCTCACAGGAGTACCCTTCGCCATCACCCTAGCTACACTCTATCAGAAAAACTTCGGAAAATACTACCAAGAATTCCTCGAATCTATCAGAAAATGGACCCTCTTAACTATAAGCATCCTAGGAATAGGAATCATGATGGGTGCCTACTGGGCATATGAAACCCTGAACTTCGGAGGATATTGGAGCTGGGATCCCGTAGAAAACGCCGTCTACATCCCTTGGATCTTGACCCTAGCACAACTCCACATGATCCGCCTTAGCAAAGATAAAAAACACTATCTCCGATATGCCCTAACACTGCCCATACTCAGTTTTTCCCTAGTCTGGTATGCTACCTTCTTAATTAGATCCGGAATCCTAGGAGACAGCTCCGTCCACGCCTTCACAGATGCTGGACTCTCTGGACAACTCCTCAGTGCCCTAATCCTTTTCATATCTATACCCCTCCTATATCTGTTGAAAGCATGGAAATATCTCCCAAAAGCCAATTATACACAAAAAAACTCCCTCGAAATGGGTATGCTCATAGGGATTAGCCTATTCCTACTCATGGCTTTTCAAGTCCTCGTCCCCACCTCAATACCCGTCTTTAATAGCCTAATTCAAATGCTCAGCGGATATTCCCCACAATGGGCACCACCCATAGATGCCATAAACTTCTATGCCGATTTTCAAATCTGGTTTGCCATAGGAATCGCCATACTAAGTGCCATTGTCCCTTTCTGGGTTCCACATTTACAAGCTCTCCGGAAATCTATATCGTGGTTTATTTTTCTGGTCCTCGGAATAGCCAGCTTATGCCTACTTGTTTTCCCCCTGGCAGATATAAGACATATCCTGCTACTTAGCTCTTCCCTTTTTTCAGTACTCGCACAAATAAGCTACCTGTTCTATACCTGGAAGAAAATAGGATTTAACTCCTCCTCGGCTGCGGGATTGTCGCATTTGGGAATCGCCATGATGCTCATCGGAATCCTCCTTTCTGCCCAAGATCAAAACTTGTCCACAAACTATACCGGAAAAATCTGGAACTCTAATTTTCCAGATGAAATTAATACCGATAATATGCTCCTCTTCCAGAACGAACCACGAAAAATGCTCGGATTCCAACTTGTCTATCAAGGAATCTATAAAAAAACAGAAATAGGATTCCAACCCGCACATCTCCTTCAAGCAACTCATAACCCTACCCATTGGATACGATTAGACTCTGTACAAAAAATTCCCAGAAAGGATACCCTCAAAATACCCGAAGCACATAAAAACTATTTCAAAATCCAGTACCAAAGACCCAATAAATCCGAAATCTCCCTATGGCCACAGGTCCAGTACCAAGAAGATAGAATCGTGTACTCCCCACACATTGCCAAATATTGGAACAAAGACATATACACACACGTCCGCACCTTCTCCGACCCCCAAAAAATAAAATGGACCCCAGAAACAGAAAAATGGATAAAACCGCAAGATAGCCTCCTTGTCAAAGATTATACGATCCAATTCCAAACCGTAGAACCCGTACCCCCAGAAATCCTCGCAGACTATCCCCCAAATACCATGGCATTACAAGCCCGTCTTCTGGTCAAAGACAAAGAACATAGCTATTTCGTACAGCCAAAAATCTTCGTCAAAGGAAAAGAACTAGGATTCCTACCCGGTACCATACCCGAACTAGGGATCCGATTGACACTTATTCAAATTCGTCCAGAAACCGAAGACTTTCTCTTCCGTGTGGAAAGAACCCAAAAACCATGGATCATCATAGAAATGATAGAAAAACCCTTCATACATCTCATATGGATAGGTGCATGCCTCAGTGCCCTAGGTATGTTCTGTGCCCTGCTGAACCCCTCAACAAGTCTTTTACATGCAAAAAAATTTTAAAACATGAACTTACAAGAAAAACTTAAAAAGGCATCAGAATACGTCCGGAGCCGAAGCAAGATCCAAGCACGAATAGGACTCGTCCTAGGTACCGGCATGAACCAATTACCCGAATCCCTACACCAACGAATAGAAATCCCCTATGAAGATATACCCCATCTTTCCCTAAAAAAACAAAGCTTCCACCAAGGAAAGCTGTACATAGGAAAACTCAATAACCCCCAAAAACAACCCGTCCTCATCTTCCAAGGACGACTCCACCATTATGAAGGATATAGCATGGAAGACATTGTCTTCCCTATCCGACTCGCATACAAACTAGGCGTGCAGGGACTTATCATGACCAATGCCGCCGGATCATTAGTCCCATCCCTTCCCCCAGGGGATGTAATGCTCGCCTCCGATCACATCAATCTAATTCCAGATAGTCCCGTCCGAGGAGAAGAAAGCCCCTCGTTGGGATCCAGATTCGTAGACCTAGCCGAAGCATATAATACCCAATGGAGAAAAATCCTGAAAAAAAAGGCACTCGGACTCAAGCTAAACCTCTCCGAAGGAGTCTATGTAGGCGTGCCAGGACCACACCTTGAAACACAAGCCGAATATAGATACCTAGCCCAAATAGGCGGGCAAGCTGTAGGGATGTCCACCATCCCCGAAGTCATTGCCGCACGACAACTAAATATGAACTGTGCCATGCTCTCCGTGATAAGCGATGCAGGATACCAGGTCCCACTAAAACCCATCATCATAGAAGACATCCTCAATAGGGTCCAAAAAGTAGAACCCCAACTCAATCAACTGATCCTGAATAGCCTCCCCGAACTCGAAAAAAACCTGAACCCAAAAACTTAAAAGATCCTAAAATCCTAAGAATTAAGGATAGCTTCTATTTTCGACTTTAGCTTATCTTCGATCTCTTCAACCGATTCTCCGAACGAAAGATAAGTCAACTCACCTAGATCAGATGGATGTTCTACTCCGGCCTTAACTACTATAAGGACATTCTTTCTCCCTAAAGCCCCCAAAATTATACCCAATTCCAATATTACATTTTGTCTCGCACGAGGTTTTAAAGCACCTTCGCCTTCCTTTTTGGAATAGCCAAAATCATCCGCCGTCAATAAAACTATGCCCACTCCTGACCTCGGTATTTCTTTTTTAAGGGTCTCAATTATCGTTAACCCCGCTAATTCTTTGGAAAAAGTATCTTTTGCCAGATCAAACGGCTCCCACCCGTTCCTTCTAATGATTAACTCTAAATTATTCTTCGCTTGTTTATCATGTCCATGCACAATAAAAATTTTCTTCTTCTCTTTATTGTTTCGTGGAATAAATCTACTGCTTGGAGCTAATCTACTGCCTGGAGCTAATTTACTGCCTGGAGCTAATCTACTACTTGGAGCTAATTTACTGCCTGGAGCTAATTTACTGCCTGGAGCTAATCTACTACTTGGAGCTAATTTACTG
>JAPOQI010000150.1 GCA_026710765.1 Cytophagales bacterium
AAGGATCAGGAAAAGGAGAGAAACCCTGGGAAGATCGAATGGATTGACTATGCCCTCAAACATTTAAGTAGTTATTATTATTTTGTTCTAGACCCTTAATTCCTCAGATATTTTTGACCATGCCTTCCAATATTCCCAAGAAGCAGGTCTGAGCTCTGGGAATAGACATATCCAAAGCCTATTGCGAGTCCGCGAAAAGACGAAGCCATGGGGTCCTCGTCTGAATGGCTTGTGGGAGATGTGTGCAGACCACTGCCTCGGATAGTCCCATCCCGAGCATGAAAAGATTATATTAGGGTTATGAATCAGTCCATCTTTTTATGCTCGAGTTGGTTCTGTGATTCCCGATGGCCATTGGGTATACCTATACTATTAGTCATCGGACTAATTTTTCTCTTCGTCTACCACAAAAAGGGTATAGACCTGATGATTTTATGTTGGACCATATTAGGAGCTTTGTTCGCGAGTCTTTGGGTCTTCCGCTGTTATCTCAGGGAAGGTTGTGAATCAAACGGTGATAAGATCAGGGGGACTCTCGCCGTGGGTGATGCTGTCTTTGCGGCTGGGGCTTTATGGCTTTCCGCCCGTCGCACAGAAAAAATGGATAAGCAAATTAAAGCATCACAAGAGCAGGTTGAAGCATCTCAAGAAGCAAATTATCTGAGCAAACGCAATCAGGCACTTAAGATGTCCTCTCCCGATGAGTGATACTAATAAGAGATTGCGTGGCATAGAGATGTTGCATGGTCTGGCACGTGCTGCTAAGAAAGGCGGACGGGAAGATAGGGTCAAAGAGGTCTTTGAAGATTTTCTGAATCTTGTCAAGGATGGCAAAATAAAAACAAAGGATCCCGATTACCCCGCTAGCCCAGAAAACCCCATTTCCCAAATCAAAGGCACCATACTCCGAAAAATAACAGAGGACAAAATATATTCAAAGTGCAGGAAAGACGGCATAGACCTAGGGTTAGCAGATTTACGCTGGACAAAGCTAATGGGTGCAAATCTACAGGGAGCACACCTGTCCTGGGCAAACCTACAGGAGGCAGGCCTACAATGGGCAAACCTACAAAAAGCAGATCTACAGATGGCAGACCTACGGAATACAAGCCCGTCATACCTACAAGGGGCAGACCTGCGAGGGGCAAAGCTATATGGAGACGATATACTGCAGCATCCAAAGCTACAAGGGGCGAATCTCTGGGCGATAAAAATAGAGTCTACGAAGGAAAAACCTGTAGCATGGCTTGGAAGACATAAGCCAAAAAAATACTGGCCCCTAGGCTTTGAATTGAACTATGCTTTCATAAGCAATTACGAATACAATGACGAAAAATATGAGGAACATTGTCTTCCTCAGCTCTTGAAAAGAAAATATGATTTCTCAGATGAGGATCTGAAAGATCTTCGTGTCATATGGATAGAAGACTTCAACCTCCCTACTTTCAAGTTCCGCGGAGAATCAGGCCTTAGCAGGGAAGATCTCAATACCAAACTTAATAAACTGAAGGAAGGCCTTGAAAGCGAGAAGGAAACAGAAAAAAATCCAGAACGCAAAAACATCATTGAAAATGAAATCAGATACATTGGATATGCAATGGAAAATCTAGAGAAGCTCTAATGCCTTCAAATACTCAGCTCGGGGGTCTTGGAGAGGTCCCAGCAAGCCTTATCCAAAAGGGAATTTTAAAGAAAGAGAGACACGCCCGAAGCTAAAATTCTCAGCTCGGGCGTTCTGCCTTCTCCAACAAGTTCAAACAAGCCTTGTTCCCCCCGTGTACAGAATCCTCAGCGCAAAAGGTCCAACGCAACTTTTTCACGATCCCACGCATCTGCTCGGCGGGCAAAGCTAATATCTCAATCACAGCCTCATCAATCTTATGCCGATTCTGATCCGCATGACACTGCGCCGCAGGCATAAGCTCTAATTGGGATAGCGCCTTAAATCGCTGCTCCGCAAGGTTCAATGCCTCCTCCGAGAGCTGAGAGAAATCAGGACAAGGCATCTGACGAATGCCCTTTATCCGCGTCATAAATCTACCAGATTGCGTCCTAGACCCCTGAGTCCAGTTGATGAGCATACCCAATATGGAATTCCCCCACAGAGACATCATGCGAAGCACCCGATCATCTGCATGGGAAAGAGATGTCCAAGCACGTCCCCCCATGACTTTCATGTGGGTGCTTGCTATCAAGAGCTTTTGAGAAGCCCAGCCCATATACTGAGCATAGAAGCAAGTAGAGATGCTTTTGCGAATGGCATTCCTATGGGACTCAGTCGACACGAGCATTCCCTTTTTGTTCTTTAAAGAGTATGACTCTCCCTTATGTGTAGGATGAACAATCAATGTATTTTTATGTTTAGAATCTGCACTCCAAAGCGAACGATCATATCCATAGGGTTCTTCATCCAGCAGGGGGACAAAACGGAAAGCACCCCTTATTCTCTTGGATTCATCTACATGACCTATTATACTCTCTGTCGGTCCCACCTTAAATATTTTTTCTATTCGTCGGATGGGGCAAGGAAGAGAGATTTCTTCTCGGGTTTCAAAATCTTGGAGTAGCCCCTCCTCTACCAAGCGAGTGGAGATGAGGGCGAGGTCTGTATCCTTGATCCGAGCATGGGACCAAGGTTTCCCCTCCTTTCCTTCAAAGCGCAGGACATGCCCTATCTCGGATTTTCCCATCCTGATGGATCTCTTGCTACCTTCCAACTCAGAGAGAGCCGGGGAAATAGCACGTGCCATTTCTCCTGCCACACCCAGGGAATCGGGCGTCTCCTTGATATTCACACAATAGACGGGTGAGCCCAAATTGGCTTTGGGCTTTGGCTTTGTCCTTCGGGTGGCAACCAACAGCATCTCATTGATCGCCGTCTCATCCGAGACCCGCCCCTTCTTGCCCGTGATCACAAGGATATCTTCAAATTCCTGTTCTATCATACTTCGTGTTTTTTGCCAAGAGGTATCAGAAGCAGCCGTCAAGGGGAGAACATAGCCGATCCGTCCCCCGGGCTTCACCTTAGCTAAAGCCATGGAGAGAAAACTAGCCGCCATACCTGCATTAGCATTGGGTGTATATTTTTTTCCAAAATTCTTAGCAAACTGCTTCCGAAGATTTTTCCATCTCTTTTGG
>JAPOQI010000081.1 GCA_026710765.1 Cytophagales bacterium
CATATGTATATAAAACATTCATTATGGACAGAAGGGATGAAGATACTTCTCCCTCTTTAAGGGGAAGGATACAGGTCCCTACACAGAAAGCATATTTCATCTTATAGCGTTATGAAGAGATTAATGGAACAGATAATTAGAGGAGGGCTCCTGAAGAACCTTTCCGGTTCCCCCTTGCCAACCAGCAACGTGCCTTTTCGCACTCACTTGTTGGGTGATAGACACTACGTTCCAATCTATGAATTCATTCACGCCATTTATTCCCATTTTGGGATCTCCATCTTTGAAGATCTTATCGTAGCCTTGGCAGAAAAGAATCCTGGGATATCCGTTGTTAAACTCTCCTACAAAGTAGGTACCGAAATAGGTGAAAAAACATACAGGTGCATTGAGGATATCATGGATGGACTCGGTGTAGGCATAGGTAAATCAGATAAGATACAGGAGTTAGACCGAATACGTAAATCTGTTGGGGAAGCTCAAAGCACGAAATCAATAACACTCAAAAGAGCAAGCATTTACTTGGAAATGACAACAGGTGATCGCGTTCTTATAGACATAAAAGTACCGAAAAATCATCCCGATAGAAGAACGGCTAGGGAATTCAAACGCAGGTTGTTGAGATGGGCAGGTGTGGAGATGCAGAAGGTGGCTGATGTAGAAGTACACAGCTTCATGGCCATCCCCTATAATAACTCTTTCACCGAGCGATATACTACTGGAGTGGACGTAAGGGACGCGTTGGATTTAGAAGAAGAATTGAAAGTGGACGGTGAGTTCTGGGATTTTCTGGCAGGTAAACCCGTGCACGAGGACCTTTTGAAAGCCTTTCTCCGCGTAGGAATGGATTTCTATCTAGACTTGGAGAAGTACTTTCCTGATCCAGATGGACATGGACCTGTGATAAGTATTCCTTCCTTCTAAGGAAAGGCTGAACAGCCGATTTGAATTATAGGATATAAAATTAGATATAGGAAATTATGAAAGAGGAAATCATGCGTATGGGAATGGTTTCGTCTAGCCCCGTACAGGAATGGGTTGAACCCTCTGAGGCAGGTCATTGGGCGTCTGGCAGATTTGGAAAAGTTATTACGCCTCATAACATAAACTACCTCGTACGCTACGGAAGAATTTCTCTCAACAGCGACGGCTTTGTTTCGTTGAAGGAGTTGGAAGCGTACTATCTGCGTCGGGAGGAGAGTTTGAAGTCTCAGTGTGCATCCCTTGGACAAGATGTAGATTGGGAGCTCTCTTTTTCAGAGATAAAGGAAAAGGAAACCACCAAGCATGTGCATCGTCTGCATCCGTACAAGGGTAAGTTTATTCCGCAGTTGGTACAGCATTTTGTGCGAAAATATCTTCCGCCTGGCACTGTATTGTTGGATCCCTTTTGTGGGAGTGGCACCACCCTGGTACAAGCTAATGAAGAGGGTATGCATGCGGTAGGTGTGGACATTTGTGGATTTAACACCTTGCTGTCTCAGGTGAAGACGAGGAAGCTAGATTTGGCATTGTGCCGTAGGGAATTTCGTTCACTCAGCCACCGCTTGGCAAAGCACACATTCCATTCCCCTACGTATCGCTTTGACCGAGAGATCAAAGATAGACTCCAAGAGTTTAATAGGAGGTACTTTCCGCTCCCTGAGTTTAGAATACGAGTACAGAAAAAAGAGATAGATGAGAAAACCTATGCCAGAACGCATCTAAAGCAATGGTTACTCATATATGAGGACCTGCTGCGGAGGCACAACATCGTGCCTCACGAAGCGACAGATTCCTCCTTTCTATTGAAGTGGTATCCTCCGAATATGAGAGAAGAAATCCGTATTTTGAAGGAGGGTATTCTGGGAATAAAAGATAAGGGTCTGCGCGAAATAGCCATGGTTGTCTTGAGCAGGACGCTGCGATCTTGCCGAGCCACCCGACACGAAGACCTGGCTACCCTTAAAGAAGCCATCACGGGGCCTTATTATTGTAAGAAGCACGGAAAGATATGCCGACCCTTGTTGTCCATGGAAGGATGGTGGAGGAGATACACGGAGGATACGCTCCAACGATTAGACATATTTGATGGATTGCGAAGCCCCACAGAACAGACTTGTTTGCAAGGAGATGCCAGAAACATAGACCTACTGGCTCAGTTACAAGAGATTAACCCTCTCCTAGGCACGAAAATAAAGAAAGAGGGTCTGCGCGGGATTTTCACTTCTCCCCCTTATGTGGGTATGATTAATTATCACGAACAACACGCCTATGCCTATGAAACATTTGATATAGAGAGAAGGGATGAAGAAGAGATTTCTCCTCTTTTTAGGGGTAAAGGGAAGGTGGCACAGGAATCTTATACTGAATCCATATCACAAGTGTTGAGACATTGCAAACAATATCTATCCAAAGATTTTGATGCTTTTATTGTGGCTAATGACAAACATAATCTCTATCCAAATATCATAGAAAAGTCGGGGATGCATCTCCAGAAAATCTATCACCGACCCGTCCTAAATCGGACAGAGAAGGATAGAAGTCCCTACACGGAAAGCATATTTCATCTTGTACGTTGTGGATAAGCAATATGTGGTAGAGTTAATTATGAAAAGCATTCGGAAGAAACTTTCCGGTTACAGACAGGAAAGCCACCACATGCCTTTTCATCATCGCTTACTGGGTAGGGACAGAATAGCACTCTATTCCTTCATCCACTCCCTTAATACGAATTTTGGTAGCTCTATCTTTGAACCTGTTGCCACAGCTTTGGCAGAACAGAATGCTGCGATAGCCGTTGCTAAACGCTCCCATAAAGTAAGTCCTCAAATAGGCGAAAAAACACAACGATGTATTCAGGATATCATGGATGAACTGAGTGCTGGCGAAAGCCTACCAAACAAGATGCATGAGATAGACCGAATACGTAAATCTGTCGGGGCATCTCAGCATTTAAACCGAATAAAGCACACAAAAGCAGACATTTACTTGGAAAGCAAAGCAGGGGATCGCTTTCTTATAGACATAAAAACAGCCAAGCCCAACAAAGACGGATTTAAGGGATTGAAACGTACCTTGTTGGAGTGGACGGGTGCAGAGATGCATACCGTGCCAGATGTAAAAATACACAGCCTCATTGCCATCCCCTATAATCCTTATTATCCCAAACCCTATGAAAGATGGACTATGAAAGGCATGTTGGATTTAGAAGAAGAATTGAAAGTGGGGGATGCATTTTGGGATTTTCTGGCAGGTGAATCTGTGTACGATCAACTTTTGGATGCCTTTGAAATCGCAGGAAAGAAACTCTCTACCGAATTGGACAACTACTTTTCCAAATTTTGATACCCCCACCCAAATCCCCAAAATAATTAGCTATCCTGGATAAATATTCCTATCTTGTGCGAAAGGCTGAAGAGTCGATTTGAATTATAGGATATAAAAATTAGATATAGGAAATTATGAAAAAGAAAATGAATAAAATAGGAATAGCTTTGTGTCTTGTGCTGGGGACAGCCCCCCTGCATGGACAGACCAG
>JAPOQI010000030.1 GCA_026710765.1 Cytophagales bacterium
GTCCTCCGTCTGGGGAAGGCGAGGTTTTGTTTCGGAATAGCTTCGTATATCAGGGTATGGAACAATTCACGAGTGATTGGGAAGAGGATCGTCGTAGGACACACATGGTTTTTGTTCAAGATGGGGATGCCCTTGGGGTGGACTGCTTTAATCTCTTAGATGCCCATTCATGTAATTATTTCCGTTTGTCTTCTTCCTCGGGAGGTCTTATAGATTTAGGTTTGGACAGGGCTGAGTTGCTTCCCTTTCTTCGTTATCGTCCTGGTTCTCTTGTTCTTCCGATAGAGGACGCCGAGCTGGAGTCCTTCTTGGATCTTGATCTTGAGGGTGATCCTGATGATAAGAATCCACCAGGGGACACAGATCGGGATATAGGTTCAGAAGAGTTTCAGGACCCATTATCTTCGCATTATCCTTTTTACTATGGTTTGGATGATTCAGAGATAGCCATAGGTGATCAGGATATCGTATTTCGTGGCTTGTGGCGTACGACAGACGAGGATGATATAATTGTTCATTTTGCGGGTTATGATGCAGAGAATGATAAGTACAGGTATGAGGGTGAGGTGTTGAGTGTTGAGGAGGATGGAAATTTGGAGGTAGAGATTCCTGTGGGTGCTGTTGGGGGAGTTTTTCGTATAGGTTTGAAGAAGGATTTAGGGGGTTCAGGGACGGATGTAGATAGTGATTATAACTATTACCATGCGGATAGCACGGTTCGTATATCCCGTCGTTATTATGTGGATTCGGGTGTTGGAGACGAGAATTTGGGTGTTGAGGAGGATTCTCAGCGTTCGGGTTTGGATTGGCCTAATGCTTTCAAGTCCCTTCAGACTGCACTTTTTATAGCGGGTCCGGGTTCGGAGATATGGATAGCGGAGGGGGTTTATTATCCTCAGCCCTACATCAATGATTATGCACCCACATTTGTGAAACAGGAAGCATCGGATCCGAGGAAGAAGAGCTCGATTTATTTTCGCTCTTTATCTGGGGTTAGTTTGTATGGGGGTTTTGCATCCATTCAGCGCAGAATTGATGACTCGTCCTTTGTGCTGGATCGGGGTGATCGTTCAGATGCACGTCCTATGCGTTATAGGACGGTTCTGTCGGGAGATATAGATCGTACGTCTATATCCACCCATGCAGGAAAATCTTCAGTTCCTGTTTTGGTTTGGTCTCAGGTAGATAATGATTTGAGTGGGAACACATATCATGTTTTAGACATAAAATCTAATGAGAGCCTGACCTTGGATGGTCTTATCCTAACAGGCGGGAATGCCTCCAGCAGTTCGGGAGGTGGGGGATTGCGTGTTGTTTTTGAGGGTTCTGGTTTGGGTGATAATGGGGTTAGACTTGAAATTTTCCATGTGGCGTTCATTGCCAATAAAGCGTCAAAGGGCGGTGGTGCCCTTCTTGAAGGGGCAAGAGGGGACTATGGTTCTGGGCATGGGGTTCGTATTTCACATAGTATTTTTACGGAGAATGAAGGGGGAGCAAACGGACAGGGTCTTTTCGTGTCTGACTTTCCTGAAGTAGAGATAGTCAATTGTACCTTTTTCAAAAATGAGTCAACAGATCCTTCTAATGGTATCTTGGCAGTAAAACAGTCGGGTGTTGGTACCTCCAGTCACTTTCATTTGTTCAATACGGTGTTTTATGAGAATTATGAGAACGGAGAAGTTTATAGTGGGGCCCCTGTCAGCTATAATGGTTCACTAAGCAGTCGGGTTCAATTGAATAGTAATGCGTCTGTTAGTTCAGATCGTTGGAACTCTAATAGGAATAGTGATGTATTAGAGAATGCGGAGAACTCACTTCTTCTTTTATCGGATTGCCCCCCTTTTGAAAATATAAAGAGCCTGGGAGCTGAGAATTACCTTGTTCCGAGCGTAAATTCCCCCCTTAAGGATAATGGTTATCGGGGTCTGCCTGAATGGGTGCCGGATCGGGATTTATTGGGAGAATTCTTTCCCTATTCCTCAAGTGGTCTTGATGTAGGTGCTTTTGAGTCCCAGAAAGATCCGTCTTCTTCTGATGTTTTTCAGGTAAGTAGTTTTAGTCCCACCGAGGTGGTAGTCGGTCATCATACGCTTCTTCGTTTGCGGGGTTCTGGTTTTGGTTCGGATGCATCTCTGAACAAGGTCACATTTTTGTCTGAACCGGGTTTTTCGGATGATGTAACAGCTTCGGCTTCTTCGTTTGAGAGTTCAGGCACGGAGTTGGTGGTTTCTATTCCTAATGACATTAGTACGGGTGGCTTGAAGGTTAGCAATGGACCGAATGAAGTGTGTTTGGGTACTGTTTTGACGGTTGAGACTTTTGAGGTAGTGGGTGTAGAGGGTACTGAGGACCCTTCTGTGGTGTCTGGTTTTCCGTACAAGTTGCCTCCTGCTGATAAAGCTGAGCCTAATCTTCGGGATGTGGCTACTTTGCCTCATACGGATATTTCGCTGGGTGGTGTTTATCCAAGTTCTACGAGGGCGGGTGATTATAGGGTGTTATTTACGACTTCGGGTGGTGCCAAGCTTGAGGGGGATATTACCCGTTTGCGTGAGTTTTTTATGGATGTGCGTGTTCCGAATGGTGCGCTTGATGGTGTTGTTGAGGTAGTTTTGGGTGAGACAGATACAGATGCGGGTTTGGTTGAGTTGCGTGGGGTCACCAGGAATAGTATTAAGATACTAACGCCGGAGATTCATTTGGTCTATGATCGTTCAGATATTAGGTTTACAGATGCGGCGGGTCCTCTTTATGATGATCTGGCTGTGTTTCAGAATGAGACTGAGTTTTTTCTTTATGCGGAGAATGTTCCTGAGGGTTATTTAGAGGAGGTATTTTTGGTTGCGGGTGCGGGTACCCCGAGTTCTCCTTATTTGAGCATCACGGGAGCTAGGAGTTTGGATCGTCATTGGTTTTTGGATGTTCCGAGCAGCGGGATAAATGATCCGAATAATCAGGATGATAAGCTAATATCGTGGTCGACGGTTCATAATCGTTTGGAGTCGGTGATCCGTATAGGTCATGATGGTGTTGTTCTACCTTATTGTCGTTCTTGTAGGCTTGAGCTTGTATTTTCGTCAGGAGAGAAGATTTTATATGTTCCTCCGATAGAGGTTTTACCGAAGTTGAGTGTTCCGCCTATTCCCCCTTCGTATCGTGGTCAGGAGATATCTCTTAGTGTAGTCGGTTTTTCACAGGTGGATCCTTCGTTGAATCAGGTAAATTTTGGAGCAGTTCCTGCATCTATTACGGGTGTTTTTTCGGATAGGATAGATTTGCGTATTCCGGATCAGGCGTCCTCGGGTGATGTAGAGTTTCGTGTGGGTGTGGGTCCGATTGTAGTCTCCTCTTTTTCATTATTAGAATTGGCAATTGGTTCGCTGTCACCGAGTTTGGTTTATGTTGGAGATGCGTTGCGTATCGGTGGTGAGCATTTTCCTGTATCTCCGTTGGAGGGTACGGTGACATTTTTAGGAGATGAGTCGGATTCGGGAGATGATGTATCGGTTCGTGGTGTTTCGTCGAGTAATGATAAGTTTCTTAGTATTTCATCGGTTCCTGTGGGTTCTCGTTCGGGTCGTGTGAGTTTACGTGTTTTTTCGTCTTTGGCATTGAGTCCTGGTGGTTTGAATATTTATGTTCCCCTTCGTTTGGGTAGTTCCTCTTATTCGGGTTATGTTGGAGAGTTGTTATCTATTTCGGCAGAGGGTCTTCCTGATTCAGATTTGGTATCTATTTTGGTTGGTTTTTCTTCAGTTGCTGGCGATGTTATATCGGTCCCTGGTTCTTTATCAGTTGATGGTAGTTCGTTTGAGGTATTAGTTCCGGTTGGTGCAGTTGATGGTGATATAGAGGTTTCAGTTTTAGGTAGGCAGACCCGTGCAGGTTTTAATTCTTTAGTTCCCGTTATAAGTGGTTTTTCTACGACTAGCCTTCGTGAGGGCGATATGCTGACAATTAGGGGCAGTAATTTTAGTCGTTCAGGGGTTAATGAGGTAGTTTTTTTAGGGGGTTTAGGTATTTCGGATGATCGTCGCTTATTGGGTCTTTCTTCTTCAGATGGTGGTGTTTTAGATGTAGTAGTTCCTGCGGGTTCAGTTTCGGGTCATGTATCTGTTCGTGTTTATGGTTCGGAGTCTCGTAGTTCGGAGGTTTTGAGTATTTTGCCTGGTGATTATGTTTCAGGGGCGGTTTTGTCGTCGGTAGAGCCTCCTGAGGCTTTTGTGGGTTCGGTTCTTAGTTTGATCGGTAAGTTTAGTGGTGTTTTGAATTCGGTAGAGTTTCCAATAGGTGAGGGTCGTTATGTATCGGTTCCTGCCTCATTTCCTGTTCTGGGAGATGCTTCTGAGTTGGAGGTTGTGGTTCCCTCCTCTGCGATTTCTGGAGAGCTTCGTGTAGTTCCGTCGGGTACGCCTGCGTTGCGTTGGCCTGATTACAAGATACTTCCGATTTTGCGTGTTGTTGATATTCCTTCGGGTTATGTGGGTGAGGAGTTGTCTCTTCGTGGTAGTGGTTTCACGCAAGGTAATAGGTTATGGAATCGTGTAATTTTTAGTAGTTCAGATGGTTCAGATGCATTAGGTGAGATCAGGGGTGTTTCGGAGGACGAGTTGCGTGTATTAGTTCCTTCTGCTGCTATATCGGGTCCTGTTAGGGTTGAGGTTCATGGTCTGTCGGTTGGGGGTAGTTTTGAGTTATTAGTTCCTGAGATAGAGAGTTTTTCCCCTGGTTTTGCATTTTCTGGGGTTCGTTTGCGTCTTCGAGGTAGTGGTTTCAGCCCTCGTGAGATCAATTATGTAAGTTTTTTGGGTTCAGAGACAGATGATTTAGATGATGTGAGTGTATTAGTATCGGGTGATTTGACAGATGATGGAGAGGTAGTCTTAACCTTAGAGGTTCCTGATGCGGCTCGTACGGGTCGTTTATCTGTAGATATATTTGGTTCTCGCTCGCTTAGTTCAGGTATTTTAACGGTTCTTGAGAGTACAGAGCTGTCTCGTGTGGTTATAGGTGGTTTTTCCCCTGAGGTTTTGCGTCCTGGTGATAAGCTAACGATATCGGGTTTATTTAGCGATTCTCGTGGTAATATAGTTTCGTTCACGGATGGTGAGGGTAGGTTTATATCGGTTCCGGGTCAAGTAGAGATCGGTCCCTCGGGTGCTGCTACGGGTTTATCAGTTCGTATTCCACCTCAGGCACGTAGTGGTAAGTTTAGCGTTTCAGTTCCGAGCAATGAGAATATTCTTCCTGCGGAGTCTACGGATGCTTTGACGATAATTATAGATCCTATTATTGAGGATTATAGTCCTGCTCGTGGAATTTCGGGTGATCGGATTAGTATTTTGGGTTCCCATTTTGCCCGTTATGAGGATCGTATATTAGTTGAGTTTGATAAGGGCTTTGGTTTAGTTTGGCGTGTTGCGAGGGTTTTGTCAGTGGTAGATGATAAGATCGTTGTGTCGTTGCCTCCGGGTCTTCCAGTGGGTCGGGTTCATGTTCGTATTCAAGTGGGAGATATTAGACATGACTTTGAGCGTTTGTTCCGTGTTTTGGATGAGTCCAGTTTGGGAGATGTTTTGGTATTTGATTCAGTACTTGGATTAGAGGGTGATTTTTCAGATGTTGCGGTCTATCCGAATCCTGTTTTGGATAAGCTATATATAGATACGAATGCTGTGGGTTTGAACCTATCTACTATTTCTGTTTATGATATTTTAGGTCGGCTTGTATTGCGCTCCGCCTTAGAGGATCTTGATCAGTCGGGAGATGTCCATATTTTAGATGTTCAGGTGCTGACACCCGCAGCCTATGTACTCGTACTCTCTACACCCGAAAAAGAAAACTATATCTCTAAACGAATTAATAAAAAATGAAAACAATAGAATCCCTTTTGCTTTGTATTTGCTTTTTAGGCGGACCTCTCTTGGCGCCTCATCTTCTCATAGGACAAGGAGATTATGAGGTTCTCTACGTGGGAAAGAGTACGTCGACAGCAGCAAGGGATGGGACTACCTGGGCAGAATCTTTTAATAATATTTCAGATGCTATAGCAAAGGCTAAAGAGAAGCTTGGGGAAAATGATCCCCCCCCCTATGTAGAAATATGGGTCAAAAAGGGAACCTATGTAGAAGAAAGTGGTGTCATCCTGGATGATCATATCCATCTCTATGGAGGATTTCAGGGAACTGAAACCGAAGAGAATTTTGAAGAGAGAGATTGGAGAGAGCATAAAACCATCCTATCAGGTCTCAAAGATGCGGATTCCCAGAACCACCTAACTGTTGTGGTTAATATAAAAGATAAGATAGACGTGGTCTTAGATGGATTCTTTATTCAAGACGCAAGAAATCCCACGGGAAGTGGTGGAGGAATTCATATACGTAACTCCCTTGCTGTACTCGGAAATCTTGATATTTCTGAAAATGTGGCAAAAAAGGGAGCAGGGGTCTATATAGAAGCTGGGGGGGACGATTCCAAAATAATAACTCTCTTCAATGCAATTGTACATGCAAACAAAGGTTTAGAATCTGAAGATGACGAGACCTCTCAAAGACTACTGGGAGGAGGAATTTATGTGGAAGGCACTGAGGGGAAGGTGCTCTTATTGAATGTTCTCGTCTATGAAAATATTGCCCACAAGGGTGCAGGGATATATCTTGCCGGAAGAGGCCATCGGGTTGTTCATGCCACCGTGTATGGAAATAACGGCGTTTCGGCAGAGTCTGCCTCCACAGATGGACTTGGAGTCTATGTGGATCCTGATGCTGAAGATATCATCGTGGTTAACAGTGTTTTGGAAGGAAATGGTGCCGCAGATACAGGATCTCAATTTCATTACGGAGACAATCCTATCTCCCCAACCGTTAGAAATAGCATTCTCAGGGAGGGTGCAGGAGGGATTGAGGCAGCAAGCGTGTACAGTGTGGATTCGGGACTGGAAAAAACCAAAGGTGGAGGAGATCATAAATATTTAAATCTTCCCGCAAATACCCCACAAGAAGGGGGAAGAGATCTACCCTTTATCGTGGATAAGGGAGATCCTGAAGTCCTGGATTACATAAACGATATAAAGGGTCAAATAGAAGTAGAACATATAAAGGATCTAATAGATTTCACAAGTGATCTGTCCGGAAATCGGCGCAGGCGAGGAACATCCTATGATTTGGGAGTCTACGAATACCAAGGAAGGCGAGATATTTCAGTATGGTATGTGAATCAATCTTCCAGAGCCACAGAAGGACAAACCCAAGACGGAAATGGATGGCCCAGAGCCTTTCAAATCCTTACAAAAGCCGTATTGCATGCTCGAGTAGATGATCAAATATGGATCGCCGCAGGAACCTATCTTCCAAATGAAAACAATGACCGAGACCAACCTTTCTATCTACAAAATATAGAAGTATACGGCGGATTTAAGGGAACTGAAGAAAGCTTGGAAGACAGAGAATCAGGAAAGTATAGAACAATACTAACGGGTAAGCTGAAAGAAAATGCCAGCCGTGGAGATCATGCAAAATCTGTGGTGCTAATACCTGTGGGGGCAAGCAAACTCCTCCTAGACGAAATTATTATCATCGATGGAAACGCCGACACAGGCGATGAAGACGAAAAATTATCCGGGGGCGGAATATATGTTTCCGAGAGAACCGAATCCAACCGCTCTATTATCCTGAATAAAGTTAGGATATATAATTGTCAAGCTTCTGGTCCAGGCGCCGCACTCTATGCCCATGATGCAGGTCAAATAAAAGTGTATAATTCTATTCTATCATCTAATCAATCCGGAGGATTCGGAGGGGGTGTTTTTGTGAGCGGGCAAACTGAGCTTGAAGTGGTGAACTCTACCCTGTATAAGAATAGAGGGACAAACGGTGGAGGTGCTATTTATGCAGATGGAAGGGAAAATGAACTCTCTGTCAAATTGTATAATACGCTTCTTTATAAGAATCAAATTGTCGGAGATGTAGCCGAAGGATCTGATATTTTTTATAGAAAAGGATCTGATTCGGAATTTGAAGTCGCACATATTTTCGTAGGTACCCCCAGTAAATCCATAGAAGGTTTGGAGGTGCAAAACATAAAAGGACTCGTTACAGGAGATCCCCTTTTCATCGCAGAAATATCAGAAGATATAGACGGTAGAAATTATCTCTACCCACACGGAGATTCACCCCTACGAAATAAAGGAAAGGCAAGCTATATACCCGAAGGATACGAAATAGATGTGATGGGTAGGGAACGAGTATTTGAAGAACATCCCGATATAGGAGCCCACGAATTTGTTAATCACGTTATTGTCCTGCGATTTTCAGCCGTCGTCGAAATAGGTCAAACTGAGGCGGGTTTCGTGACCACACCACAGGAATTGGAAAATATATTAGGTGAAGAAGATGACACCCTTGACTTCTATATCCGAGTAGTGCCTGCCAGCGAAGATGAACTATCTGTCACCAAACTCAGAACAGAAACCGAAGCTATTAAAATAGCATACGGAGAACAAAAAAAACTTGATCTTACCGAATTATCACCCGGAACTAAATATGTGATCTACTATCTCGCCGTAGATAAATGGGGTAATCAATCCGCCTTTTCCAAGCAAACCTTTACAACAAAGGTGGGAGAAGGACAAGGATCCCCCCTTTCCGTAAATACATATCTCAAACATCAAAAAGAAGTCCACGTCTTCCCCAATCCTGCTTCCGATGACCTTCACGTGGAAGCGCCCTATCCTATAACAGAGATCCAAATATGGAATGTACAGGGAAAATTGGTGGCACATGATGAAATTTATGCCCCAGGAAAGAAACTTTCTATCCCCACACAAAAACTCTCAAAAGGAGTCTACGTCCTGCACGTACAGACTACTGAGCAATCATATAAATCTGAAATAATAAAAAGGTGAAATAACAGGATTTTGAGAAATATAAGATTGTGTTTCTGATTTGAAAATTGATCTTTTCTCGGAATTTTGATCTCACCAGAAGACACTAGGGTTGAAACTAATGGGGTGGCAGAGGGTTGGCTGAGCGGTCTAAAGCGGCGGTCTTGAAAACCGTTGTCCTCGCGAGGGGACCGGGGGTTCGAATCCCTCACCCTCTGCCACTTTCTCTAAATCTGATGAAAATATTTTCTATCTTCGCATGAGGGGGATTAGCTCAGCTGGCTAGAGCACTTGTTTTGCACACAAGAGGTCATCGGTTCGACTCCGATATCCTCCACTCAGACTCAACAGCTAAATCAAATGCGCACTATCTTAACCCAAATATAAAATCATGCCCTCCCTATTTACCCGAATTATTCAAAGAGAACTCCCAGCGCATATCGTGCATGAAAATGATAAATACCTGTCTATCCTGGATATAAATCCCCTTAAAGAAGGACACAGCCTCGTTATTCCCAAGCATGAAATAGATGATATCTTCGAACAGCCCGATCAAGTTTTAAAGGGACTTCTGCCATTTGCCAAAGAAGTAGCACAGAAAATAAAAAAAGTAATTCCTTGTCAGAGAATAGGGGTCTCCGTCATAGGTTTGGAGGTGCCACATACCCACGTACACCTTATTCCCATAAATACAATTTATGACATGGACATCCGACAAGATAAACCCAAGTTCTCGCCACAAGACCTAGAAAAACTAGCTGAACGCCTGAGGGCAGCCTAGATGACCCCTCCCATAGACTGTTTCCAGAGAACCTAAGAAAAATCTGAAGAAAAGAACAAATAATCAGTAGCGATAGGAGTCGGACTTGAATGTCCCCTTGGGAGAAATTCCCAAGTACTCGGCCTGCTCCTCACTGAGTCTTTCCAATTCCGCACCCAAACTCTTCAAATGAAGAGAAGCTACTTTTTCGTCTAAAACCTTCGGTAAGGTGTATACCTTATTCTCGTACCGGGTACTATTTTTCCAAAGTTCTATTTGTGCCAATACTTGATTTGTAAAGGAACAAGACATGACAAAAGAAGGATGTCCCGTGGCACAACCTAAATTGACCAGACGCCCCTCAGCTAAAAGAATGATCCTTTTTCCCCCTATTTGATACATGTCTACCTGGGGTTTAATATTGATTTTGGATTTCCCATACCGAGATTCTAAGCAAGCTACATCTATTTCATTATCAAAATGTCCGATGTTACAAATTACGACCCGGTCCTTCATCAGACGAAAGTCTTTCTCGGTGAGCACATCCTTGCAACCCGTAGCGGTTACAATAATATCTGCCCCTGCTACAAGCTGCTCCATAGGTCTAACCTCATAACCCTCCATGAGAGCTTGTAAGGCACAAATAGGATCTATTTCCGTTACCTTTACCCGCATACCCGCCCTCCTGAGGGCATCCGCAGAACCCTTTCCCACATCTCCATAGCCCGCAACAACAGCTACTTTGCCAGCTAGCATAAGATCAGTCGCCCTACGAATACCATCTACCAAAGATTCCCGACATCCATACTTATTGTCAAACTTTGACTTGGTAACCGAATCATTTACATTGATGACAGGAAAGGGAAGCGTACCCTCTTTCATACGATTATAAAGACGAAGAACCCCCGTAGTCGTCTCCTCACTAAGACCCCGTATCTCCCTAGCTAAGTGGGGATGATGAGTCAACACATGATCACCTAAATCTCCCCCGTCATCCAATAACAAATTCGGAGGAAGCCCATCCTCTCCAAAAGAAAGCGTCTGTTCAATACACCACACATATTCTTCCTCCGTCATACCCTTCCAGGCAAAAACCGATATGCCTGCGGAAGCCATAGCTGCCGCAGCATGATCCTGAGTGGAAAACACATTGCACGAAGACCAACGAAGTTCCGCACCCAATTCCCGAAGAGTTTCTATCAAAACAGCCGTTTGTATGGTCATGTGTAAACATCCTGCAATCCGAGCCCCCCTGAGGGGTTTCTCAGAACCATATTCCGCTCTGAGCGCCATAAGACCCGGCATTTCTGCCGAAGCTAGGTCAATCTCCTTCCTACCCCAAGAACTAAGTTCCAGATCTCGAACCTTGAAATCTAAACCTGTCTCTATCATGAATCTAAATATCTAAGCCCTTTGACTCCCATAAGGAAAAGTTCTTATTTCAAGAATTTTATAAAAGACTACCAACTACCCTCTAAGGGATTTCTATTCCTACGCTTTTTTCGTAGAAAAAAACTACGCAATGAATGCCCCGAAAGAGCCCCCAAACCACCTACTAAACCCCCTAATGCCCCCGTCAAGAGAATTAGGTACATAGGATTAGATAAGGATAACAACTCCGATACCTTCCCCGATAGCAAACCCTCATACTGATGATGGTTGAACCAAGCCATCCCAAACCAAACTGAACCTACACCTAAGAAACCACATATAAAAGATCCCAAGGCACCCGGAGAAAATAAAGCACCAATAAAGGCGGGCACCACAACAATAATCCACCAAGGAAAAAACTGCTCCCCATAGTAGGAAAGAACCCCCATCAAGAGAATGCTAAACACAACTTTTATAGACGTCCCTACCACAGTACAATCATTTTATAGGGAAGAATTCCTGAACAAACTTAGCATGCTCCCTAATATCCTCCTCTTGAGCAGAAAAAAGAAGTTTCAAATACTCACCATTGGCCCATTTTTTTACCCACTTATGATAGGAAGGATCGCTCGGATTTCCCGACTGAGTTCCGGGATAAATCATCCAGGCCTGAGGACCCTTTTCTTTATCCAATTCAACAATCAGACGAAGAGACGGACCATGGTCTTCGGTTACGGCATTGAGGGTGTGATCCCGACCCCCTACCCACACATTATCCACACCAAAACCAGGTAATTTTAGAAGATGCTTTATAGAAGTAGCCTTATAAGCAGCCCAGCTCAAACGTGTCTCGGGATGATCTTTTTTCCATAACCGAATCTTACCCAAAGATAACTGGTAAGTACGATTGATCGTCGCGCCCAAGGATTCTACACCCCCATCTACCACGTTGTCCCAAAATGGAAGGGAAGGATAATTCTTTAACAGATAGGCTGTCGTCAAATCAGTCGGTAAAGTAGTCGTTCCCGGCAAAGCGAGAATTTCATCCCAAAGTGCATTTCTAAACAACTCATACCAGACCTCAAAATAAACGGGTTCACTCAGGTCTGCCTCATTAAAATAATTCCAACTAGATAACCTCTTGTACAGCTGAGACTCTTCGTTTTTGAAACTCTTTGTATCAAGACTATCCAATAAGATCGGTAAAATCTCAAAAGCTACATAATTGAAATTATCGTTCTGGATATTCATTATATCCTGAACCGATACCTCCTCCGTCTCATCCAGAATCTCCTTAAGACGGCGACCCCTATAATGTTCATACCACCCATAATAGGTGTAATAGGGATAACTAGAAGGGTCTACAGGGCGCTCATTCGCAGAACTTAAATAACCCACATCTGGGTTGATGGAATAAATAACATGATCTTGTGGAACCGCAGCCCCCCAATCATGCGAAGGATCGCTCCCATCCAGAATAAATACCCCCTGCTGAGCCCACTTAATTGGAAAATAACCCTGAGCCCAAATCCCAATATCACCCCCTATATGTGCAAAGGATACATTCTGAGGCGGGCTCAAAAGACCCGAAATAGCATCATAAAAAGAATCTAAATCGCTCGCCCTGTTGATCTTGTAAAAAACCTTCGGCTCATTCGAAAGATCATGCCCCGACCACCTAAGAGATAAATCATAAGATGGATTTCCATCAGAAAGTGGAAAATTCCTGTCATAGGTCACGGGACCATGATGTGTAAAAATCAGGGTATCCCTAAATGGAGCCCTCCTCCCCCTAATATCTATTTCCTCTATTTTATGTTGTGTCTTGTGTAAGTTTTCACCATAGTGATAATTATCCCGAGTCTCGTCCGCAAATTGAACGAGATACCAATCTACGTTGTCTCTAGGACCATTTGTCGTCCCCCAGGCCAAGGAGTCGTTGAAGCCAATAACAATACCCGGAAACCCCGGAATCGAAGCACCCATTACGTTCAGAGAAGGACTCTGAAGATGAATCAAATACCAAAGACTAGGAATACTCAAATCTAAATCCGGCTGAGAAGCAAAAAGTGCATTCCCAGTAGCCGACTTCTCCGGAGAAATAGCTAAAACAGTGGATCCGTCCAGAACCGAAGAACCATGCCTAGGTAAAGACGTAGAAGAAAAGGCTATGGAATCAAAACCGATAGGAACAGGAGGTATTTCTGCCTCGAAATCATCCACAAAATCCTCTACCATAAAACGTTGATCCGGAAGACCCCCAACACTCTCCGGATATAAAAGATCAAAATTATCCTTTCCAAAGCTGCGAAGAAAATTGGTATTCTCTAAATCCCGACTCTTAAAGGATAGCGTACTGGACATCTCTTTTTGAAGAAGACAAGTCTTCTCCGCACTCCAAGGCTCAGGCTCATATCCCAAAAGCTTGTACTCAAACGGATAATCCTTATACGCAAGTTGAGAAATATAATCGTTCACACCCGAGGTGTAAGCAAGTACCATAGACCTTACCGTGTCGTTTAAGACTATATGCTTCGCCATCCGCTCCGCAGACTCCGCAAACCCCCTCCTCCGTTGGAGCCTATCAAAATCCAGTAAATCTTCCCCGAAGACCTCCGAAAGACGACCCGCCGTCTTGCGAACCTGCGTATTCATTTGCCAAAGACGATGAAAAGCTGTCAAATAACCCTGCATCACATAAAGATCATGATCATTGGACGCCACAACATGAGCAATATTATGCTTATCCCAATAAACACGTACCTCATCCCGAAGATGTGGCACACCAATCACCTCCTCCACAGAAAGATCCTCCTTCTTAGCATTTGCCCAAAAACCATGTGTCGGACTCAGAAAGGGCCCCAAGGGTGGAAATTCCTCCCATTTATTATCCAGAAAAAAGGTTGTCCCCAACGTGAGTAAAAGGACAAAAACCGTCTTTAAAAGCCTCATCCTAAGAGATCCGAAAGAAATAAGAGCATAGCAAGTCAAATTAAGACCCTTCGCAAGAAGGTAATTTAGTAAATTTTTTTACTAAACCTTTCCTTCCCTCCTAAAATTTAGAGAAAACCCATACTCCCCAATCAATTATGAATAGTCTGAGAAAAATAATTCCTCAGAAAGAGGCTAGAAATCAAAAAATTTGATACGGAATATTTGAAAAGATATTTAATTTTCCTAAACTAGGAGCAGGGTCTCCCCGATGCTAAATAAAAGCAAAGAGAAAACCCCGTACATCTCGGCTCGTTATGAGCTAATAGAGTACAATTTTTGGAAGTAAACAATCAAACCGTAAAACATATGTACCCCGAAGAAGCTATCGCACCCATGAGAGAAGAGCTCGTAGAATCAGGATTCACCGAGTGGAAAACAGTGCAAGAAGTGGAAGATTACTTCCAACAACAGAAAGGAACCGCCCTAGTAGTTATCAACTCAGTCTGTGGATGCGCTGCAGGAACCGCACGACCCGGTGTGATCCAAGGAATAAAACAATCCTCCAAAAAACCAGACGGCCTCTATACCGTCTTTGCAGGTGTGGATAGAGAAGCCGTGCAAGCTGTCCGAAATAGAACCCAACCCTATCCCCCATCTTCCCCTTCCATAGCCCTCTTTCGGGATGGAAGACTCGCCCATTTTATAGAACGAACCCACATAGAAGGTAATACCGCAGAACAGGTGGCAAGACAGGTCCTCTCAGCCCTGGACAAGCATTGTTGAAAACCCCCAAAGAGGGACGACTCAAACCGCTTGCCCACCTAAATAAATACCTGTCCCAATATAAGTATCATCTGCTTTGGGGTGCTTTATTCGTAGCTACCAGTAATTTTTTTAGCGTCTACTCAGCTACCCTTGCAAGGGGAGCCTTTGATCAGATTCAGACCGTACTGGGTCAAAAAGCAGGACTAGGTGGAGAAATCGGAGAAGGATTTTATGTCTTAATAGCCCGTTATGGAGGATTTATCCTGGGTTGTGCATTACTCAGAGGTGTTTTTCTCTTCTTCATGAGGCAAACCATTATCGTCATGTCGCGACACGTAGAATATGATCTCAAAAACGAAATCTACGTCCACTACCAGCGACTCCCTGTTGCTTTTTACAAAATGAATAATACAGGTGACCTCCTAGCCCGAATCTCCGAAGACCTAAGTCGAGTTCGCATGTACCTAGGCCCATGCCTTATGTACGGGACCAATATGATTACACTCTTCGCCCTGGTCATTCCGTATATGTTTTCCATTAGTCCTCGTTTGGCTTTCTTTGTCCTACTACCCCTACCCCTTCTTTCCATCAGCATCTATTATGTTAATGGATGGATTGATAAACGCTCTGAAAAAATACAGCGTCAATTGTCTTCCCTATCCACCTTTGTGCAGGAAATATTCTCGGGCATAAGAGTAGTAAAAGCCTCTGGAAGAGAAAATCATTTTGAACAAAGCTTCCTCCAAAAAAGCCAACAGTACAGACAACATGTCCTGAGACTCATCCGAGTAAGTGCCTTATTCTTTCCCTTCATGCTTTTATTAATAGGACTGAGCGTACTATTGGCAGTTTATGTAGGCTCGTTGGAAGTCATAGCAGGTCGGTTGAAGGTGGGAAACATAGCTGAATTTATTATCTACGCACACATGCTAACCTGGCCGGTTACCTCTCTGGGATGGGTATTCAGTACGATGCAACGAGCTGCTACATCCCAACGAAGAATCAATGAATTCCTAGAAGTCGCACCTTTGCAGAATACGGGTGTCCTGCCCAGAAAGAATAACACACTCAGGGGAGATATCCGATTCCAACACGTTTGTTTTAAATACCCCAATACGGAAAAAAATGTGCTTCAAGACATCTCTTTCGACCTTCCCTCTAAAAAAAGTATAGCTATACTGGGTGCCATAGGTGCAGGAAAAACAACCCTAGCCAACCTCATAGGATGCTTCTACACCGCCCAACACGGACAAATCCTAATAGATCAAGAAGATATCTCCAAATACGATATCCATCGCCTCAGAAATCATGTGGGTTATGCCCCCCAAGATGGATTTCTCTTCTCCGATAGCTTTAGAAATAACCTTCTTTTCGGAAACCCACAAGCTACCGAAAAAGACATGCAAAAGGTCTTGGAAGAGGTGGGACTGATTGATTACGTTCAAGGTCTTCAAGAAGGGTGGGATACACACATAGGAGAACGAGGTGTGAACCTCTCCGGCGGACAAAAACAACGTCTCTCCATGGCAAGGGCCCTACTCAGAAAATCTAAAATACTCATCATAGATGACGGATTCTCATCCGTGGACGCGCAAACCGAACATCATATCCTGAAATGTCTCCAACGGTATCAACAAGACAAAACAACTCTTCTCATCTCCCACAAGGTAGCCACCACACGAATCACCGATCAAGTCATGGTCCTGGAAGAAGGTAAGATTCGAGAAATAGGAACCCATAAGAGTTTATGGCAACAAGAGGGTATTTATTGGGCTATGTGTAAAAGACAAAGCGTATCCCCACCTGTATAAATTCACACCCTATCGTCCGCTCTTCCGGATCCATTCTATATTTCGCCTAAGTCCCCCATATTTTGTCCGCTTGACCGCAGAACCTTTGAAAAGCCTGCGAAATACCTTTTCTGTTAAATTTTCCCAGTCCCTGGCTTGCATATCCACTAAACTCTGTGAAGGAAGAAACATGGGTTCTTGATGGGCCACGGAATGACGATTCCAAGGGCAAACATCCTGACAAATGTCACATCCAAATATCCACCCCTCCATTTTATCCCTAAACTCCTCAGGGATCTCCTCCCTAAGCTCTATGCTTAGATAAGAGATGCAACGACCTGCATCCAATTGTCTATTCTCTTCAATAGCTTGAGTAGGACAAGCCTCTATGCACTTTCTACAAGTACCACAATGATCCGAAGCTACAGCTGAAGAACTTATTAAGGGTAAATCTGTCAGAACTAAGCCCAGAAAGAAAAAAGAACCTACACCCTTCCTGAGAAGTAAAGAATGCTTACCTACCCATCCTGCACCCGCACGGGCTGCCCAGGCAACCTCCTGAATAGGAACAGAATCTACACAAATCATAGCCTCAAAAGAACCTATCTTTTCTCGTAAATCATGAATCCATGCCCTCATCCGAGCCTTCATAACATGGTGATAATCTTGCCCGTAGGCATATTTGGAAATCTTATATCGCTTCTTCGAAAAGAGATCCTTTTTCACAGCATAGGAAAACCCCAGCACCACGACCGAACGGGTCCCCGGAAATAAACGACGAGGATCTAGTCTCAAATCCGTATGCAAAGACATATAAGACATCTTAGCATGTTTTTCCTCTGCCAGCCACTTCTCCAACTGACGAGCCTCTTCCTCCAAAAAACCTGCCCGAGCTACTTCACAAAACAAAAATCCATGCCGATGAGCCTCCTCTTTAAATATTTTCCAATAATCCATAAGAATATTTCTATATATCCCTTCAACTCATAAAAAATCATGTCAATTTATGATTTTTTACAAAGAAATACCTTAACTATGAGTTTAGAAGGTCAGGGGTGTTCTCTGGTTTAGTATTTTAATCTTTAAATTATATCAACATGAAAATTCTAAAAATTTCTCGTTTACTTGTCTTGGGTCTGGGTCTTTCTCTCTTCGCTTCTTGTTTGGTGGTCAAGCAGGATCTTGCTCCTACTGCTAATCCCATTACGGGAGAGCTGAAAAAGGCTACGGCGGGTGCTACCTATGTCTTAGGGTTTATTCCTATTGGGGCAGTAGATTTCCACGAAGCTGTTAAGAATGCAGGCATCAAGAAGGTTATTTCCGTTGAGAATAAAACGACTTATATCCTTGGATCAATAGCCTGGAAGTATGAGCAAATCATCTACGGAGAGTAGAGTAGCCCGCTGAGAACGCGGGGGTTTGTAAAGGGTTATCATCAAATGTGGGGATGCACTCCCTTGAGGGCCTCGGGCGAGGCCCCGGGGAGTGTCCCCCTTTGTATATAAATGCTTGTCTTTGGATTAACTGTTTGTCTGATCGCCTTGTTCTTCTTGGGTCTCTCTGTGAGAATCTGGTTGGGAGGGGGTGAGTTCAAGGGAACGTGTGCTTCCCAAAACCCCTATCTGCGGACCGAAGAAGGAAGTCTTTGCGGATATTGTGGCAAAGAACTAAAACCCGGCGAAGAACAAGATTGTCTAAAATCTAGCACATAGGATCCCAAGATTCCGCTAAGGCTCAATGCCTAGCAAAAGAGTTCTATGTGTCCTTATCTCGAAGAACTATAAGAGGCGCTTCAGGCCCTCAACATCAGCATCTGGATATTTTCCCTTGAGATCCTCCAGCTTGTCCTTAGCCGATGGAGAAGAGGGAGAACGATCGTCTTTTTCTTTCTTAAACTCTTTTGTTGGAGGGGATGAGGGGTCTGTTGAAGCCTTGTGAATGCGAAGAGGAGGTGTGATGGGTTCTTTTGGCTTTCCTTCTCTTGGGGGAGATTCTTTTTCTGCGATGGGGGTGGGCAAGGGTTTGGGTGTGTCAGAAGGAGTAGATGTTGTGGAGACCTTGGCCTTCTTGTTTAGATGGGAAATCTGCAAAAGGGTAATTTCTGTCCAAAGGAGGGGGTGCTTTGCCTGTTTATAACCCTGTTCGCACGTAGCACACAAATTCAGGGCTTCCAAGAGAAAGGCATTGGAATAGGACCGGGCTGATGAGGCATATTTTTCCCGATTCTCAACCCCCATAGGTAATAAATTCAAGGCCTCTTTTGTTTGTGCCAAAAGAAGATGACGAAGATTCTCTGCCAAATCATTTATCAAGGATAGTAAATCCATACCCCGCTCAAAAGCTTCATTCCACGAAAGAAGGGAAGAATTATAATCACCCTCGTAAAGACGATCAATGAGTTGGAGATAAAAATCATGATCACAAAGGGAGAGCGTATCCGATAATTGCTGATATGAAAGATGTTTATTAGGTGAAAAAGTGACCAACATGTCATAGAGCGAAAGGGCATCTCGGAGAGAACCCTCTGCCCGCTGAGCTATCGCATGAAGAGCATCCTCTTCTGCCACAACTTGTTCCTCCTCAGATATCTTTTGCAAATGAAGAACAATACTCTCCCTACGAATTCGTTTGAAATCAAAAATTTGACATCGGGATAATATGGTGGGCAATACCTTATTTTTTTCAGTAGTCGCCAGGATAAAGATAACATAAGAAGGTGGCTCTTCCAGGGTTTTTAAAAAGGCATTGAAAGCTTGAAGAGAAAGCATGTGTACCTCGTCTATGATATATACCTTGCGGGTACCGTCCCCCTGCGGAGGAATACGTACCTGCTCCGTGAGACTCCGAATATCCTCTACCGAATTGTGAGATGCAGCATCCAATTCAAAGATATTCAGGGAAGAAGGAGGCTCCCCCACCCTGGGCCTTATGCCATTCACCCGATGGGCAAGGATGCGGGCACACGTTGTCTTACCTACTCCCCGAGGACCCGTGAACAAAAGAGCCTGAGCTAGTTGATCTTGTTTTAAGGCATTCTCGAGGGTTTGGGTCACATGGGATTGGCCCAATACCTGCTCAAAGTCCAAGGGACGATACTTCCGAGCTGATGCTAAAAAAGAACCTTTCATTTGGGCAATCTAAGAAAAATATAGATATGAATTCCTCATTTTCCAAAGCCTAATAAACCTGCTAATATTCCTATGAGATGGCCGCAACCCCGAAAGAACAAACAAAATCCCCTTATTCCAATCCAAGCCAAAGATTTACCCCGCCACAAATCATAAAAAAAAAACATCCAAATTTGGACCCACTTCATAAAACCCCGTCCCCCCGCATGAACCGAGCCCAAACCTAAACCTTTGATTTTCTGCCAAATCAAAGAATCCGTATAACCTACCCAAAAATTCCGTTGGAATAACCATATGAGTCGGGCTCGTGCCGCAGGGTAAAGTTCGTGAATCATGCGTTCCGGAATCCAAAGAATTCGTCCCCCCATGGCATGGATTCGTCTAAAAAAAAATGTGTCCTCGCCCAAATCCATATCCTCAATCTGCTCAAATCTAAATCCCTTAACTAAACACGAAGATCTAAATAATACACTCCCCGTATGTGCATACGAACCCCAAAAAGGAGTCAAGGGACGAGATCTACCCAAGTACATGAAATCAGCAAAATGCCGAGATATAAATCCGTTCTCTGAGACAAAACGATAATCCGAAGGACTACTCACTACATCAGCTTGAAAACTCGTTAATCTTTGATATAAGGTCCGAAGCCACTCGGGAGATGCCATAGAATCATCATCCAAAAAAGCTATGTGCGTAGCCCCACAACGAAGAGCCTCCTCTAATCCTCGATTCCGAGCATGAACTACACCCAGACGAGACTCAGAAACATAAAGCACAGGAAAAGAATCCGCTACCCTAAAAGCCGTCCGCCCGGGATCATTATCCACAACAAAAACGCGAAACCCTACCGAAGAAGGAAGATCCATCATGAAAACCCGAGATAAACAAGATCGCAACATCTCCGGACGACAATAAGTTAACACGATCAGAACAATTAACTCCTTCTTGTGCTCTTCCATAGTTTTAGGGGGCCAGGCGAAGACTCATTCGGGATGATGAAATGTCCGTCCGCAACGTGTAGGTCTTGCGATGGCATTGAACATAAACCATGTGGGTCTGATCCGAAAAAATTTCCATCAAAAGCTTATTCTCTACCTGTAATTTAGTTAAATCACCCGTCCAAGAGGCCCTGAATGAACTCCAAACTACACCTCGTTCCAAATCCATCTCATGTAAAACAGATTCTAATTTCAATTTTTCCTGCCCCATCCAAAGAGAAAGATGCTTTGAATAATAAGGATCTAGATACTTCCGACCCCCGTCAGGAGCAGATAATACCTCCTCTATATCCAATTCCATATCCCAAAAAGAAGATAAGGCAAAAGTCATATCATCCGCAAATACCTTCTGAGCTAATTCCAAAGAACCCGAAGGATCTACATGAATCTCGCAAATCCCCACATGTAAGGGATGAATCCTCCAAGCCAAAGATCCAACACAGAAGTACGGAAAAAGAAAATACAAGATTATACGAAACCACAAATCACGAAAGACCATTATAAAATAAGATTGATTATCTTAGCCCACAAATATACACCAGAAAAAGATGAGTACACTCCCCATAGGACTTAAAATCAGCCTCCTCAGTATCCCACTCCTTCTCGGATGTGTCCGACAAGAAAAAGAAAATCTATATAGCCTGGTTCAATTACGAGGCCTCTGGCCCGCAGAAGAAAATGCCTTTCGAGCCAGCAGAGGAGTATTTCGTCCTAAAAGGGTACGCTACGTAGACAGGTTTCAAGAAAATATCCTATTCAGAGGTGCCTACCCAGGCGTGGAAGGAAAAATCGTCTACCTACGCCTAGACTCCGCTATGAAAAGCCAAACCCCTACAAAAAAATATCCATACCCTAAAGAAAAAGAAGTGATCTTTATCAGCCTTATGAACCACCTGCAAGAAGCCGCAGACCTACACGCCGAAGTCCAATTCTTCGCCCGAAAACAACACGCCCCACCCGGCTATGTACTCAACCTCCCCGTCATGGAAGCCATCACCAAACCCGAAAAATTTCCCAAAGCTATCAGATATGCTATCGCTAAAAAACTCCCCACATTCTCCCTCATCCCAATATGGACAGAGCAAATCCGATCCCTCCTCATTCAAAAAACACAAAACCCCCGAATCATATATATCCACTGCTTCAGAGGAATAGATAGAACAGGTACCATGGTCGCCGCATATCAAATGAGATATATGGGTAAAAGCTATGAAGAAGCACGAAAAGAATCTACGGAAATGGCAAAACTAGGTCCCCGAGAAGATATCTTCTTCTACTCCATATGGGCAATCCAATGGTATGCCCTATATCTCCGAGAAGGACTAAATATGAGACACATCGGAAATATAGACGAACTCTAAAAATTTTGGATAAACTTGGAATTATAAAAACTATTACATAAGTTTGGCTAAAACAGGGTGGCTTTTCCTACCCTGCTTGTGTTTTAGTGTTTTTAATAGATTAGATTTGATAAATTCAATACATCATGAGAAAGCTTAACAACATTTTATACGGTATCGCAGGAGTCGTTTTATTAGGATCCCTGAAGCTCCAAGCCCAACAGACACCCAGTCTCTTGGACCAAACCTTTGCAGTAGCTGAGACCTGGAGAGCTATGTTAAATCGCAGTGGCAGCTATGCCATAGGGGGTGAACCCATCCCCAATGGCGGATCCATACGCCTGTTTATTAGCCAACAGCTCCTTGCTGAATCTGCTTTCGCATCTGTGGATGCAGCCAATCCCCCTTCTAACATATTGAGGGGTATACTTTTGGTAGGAGAAGCCCAAGGTGTAGATTATCGTGGTGACATTTATGCCGCCACCGGTAATGCTAGCCTCCGTGAAGGGTTTGGATTTTCAGGCAGTAAATTCTCCAACGGTATTTACTATGTCTATCTTTTTGCCTACGGGACGAGGGATGGGACAGGGGCGCATCGCCTACATCGCTTTTCTTTCAAGTTCAC
>JAPOQI010000021.1 GCA_026710765.1 Cytophagales bacterium
CTAAATTATGATACTCCAAGAAATCACAGAAATCTTTTTTTCTTTTCACACAAACATGTATATTAGGGTATGAGTACAAACACGATAAAGGAGAATGTGTGGCAGATACTAATCGGCGTCTGCGTGGCATCCATCATTGGCATCACAACCTTCGGCCTCGGCGTCTATCGCAACGATGCTTTGCAGGACGCTCAACTTGAAGGAATTGAAAAACAACTGGCTAGGTACGATCCCCTATCAGATCACGTCTCCAAGATACGAGGTGAAGTAGAGGCAATAACAAAAGGATTAGAAAGTGAAAAAGAAGCACGGGTCGAGTTCCAAAGGGTTACGAAGGACGCGCTGGATAGAATTAATAACACGCTTGACGATATACAACGCTATCTACGGGAGAACAAATGAGTTTCTTTTCACAACTACGAAATGCGATCCTTGGACCCGATGGGGTCTTATCAAAGGCGGAGTTATTTTCTGCTATTTGTATTGTGTGTTTTCTTATCGCCTTCGGGTTATCCATTTGGAAGTGGTTTCACGGAGATGAGACACACAAGGATTTCCTTATTTATGCACCCTGGTTTGTAGGATATATTCTTGGCAAGTCCGTCAGCCAGACACATAAGAAGGATTAGAACGGGTTATATACGGGTTCTTTCCGTAGCACTGGATCCTTCTTAGCTTCTTCTATCAGTTCCAACATCTTTTCTTGACGCTCCTCCCGTTCTTTCCTGGGGCTAGGCCCGCCACCCCCTGATCCTTTCTTTGTTTTGTACTTTTTCTTCACGCAGTAGTTTCTTATGTACTCTTCTACGGTTATACCCAGCTCCTCAGATCTCTTTTTTCTATAATACTTTTTAACATATGCTGATATTTTAGGTCTGTTGTCTCTGGCGTAGTTCCTGTGATACGCCCGCATCTCCTCAGCGTTTTTCTTCATCTATCTTAAAATCTGCTTCTTTTACACATGCCGTAGGTCTCCCGTATTTTTCAATAAATTCCTCTAAGGATATCCCCAATCTATCCGCACGGGATTGTCTCTGTTTAAACCGCTGTTTTATCAATCTTCTTGTTTTGTAGTCTGTTGTTTTGGGGAAAGTTATATTCAGTGGCTTAGCCTTCTTCTTCTCTCTGTATCTACTCTGACACAACCTGTTAGTTTCAAGGCGTCTTATTTTTTGCAGGCGTTGATATCTATCTTCTGGGCTTTCCACTTGGGATACATCAAAGTAGCGTTTGACATTCTGCAATCTTTCCTCCTGTATTTTTTCTAATTCGTCAAATGGGAGAACCCCGATTTCTACATATATCCAGTCGTACCTGTCTGGGGATTCTAATAGGGTTTGCCTCCGGACCTCCCTAATCTGTCCATCATGAAAGCCTACTCTTGGATATAGGATATTCAAGGCCTTGAAAAATATATCTTGTGGGTACTTAATCAGGTTATCCAAGTCGGGGTAGACTTGTGATTTGTAGTTGCGTTCAACTTTCAGGAACATATCATACTTCACATATAGGGGTTTTTCTTTCCATATACGTGCCGTAGGTTTTTTCTTCAACCTGCGTAGGGATTCTTTAAATTCTAAAAGTGCCTCATCGTGGAAAAGGATTACACCAGGAATCCGATACTTATTATTCCCTATGTTTGCTGTTCCCTTAGGGATTTCTCCGTTTTTCTTTCTCCCCTTATAGATGGCATTCACCGATGGAATACAATCCACCTTTGCAAACGCACGGATGACGCTACTTTCCTTGGAGGGAGGCACGGACTTGTGTTAGACATTCACCAGAGACGCCGAACCTGATCCGAGTCCAAGGGACACCTGATCGCTTACACTTCTCACGGATATATAGATTAGGAAAGCGTTGTAGCCTGCTAACCCTATCTGTAAGTCCTTGTATTCGTTCTTCCTGTATGCTATCCTGTCTTTTGAAACGAACCTCCGTAGCCTCGTGTGTGTTAATGATCTGGGCTTGATATGCGATCTCTTTTTCAAGGCTGGGTCCTTGGGATAGATAATACACCTCATCGGGGTCCGGGATACTATCCCGTAGTCTTTGTAGCTCGGTGGCAAGGAAGGTAGAGTCCTTCCTGATCCGTCTTATGATGGCGTCCTTTGTGAGTTGTGTAGATTTGTGGGTACGCAGGATGGACTTATAAAAAGAGGTCTTGGCTTGTAGGTCATCAATCTTTTCTCGTTCCTCCTCTACCTGAACTACCCTTATGCTATCCAAGCGTTCGTATGCTTCTTTCTCATCTCCCAAGGCGTTCCGTAGGGCTTCGTGGATGTGCTTTGGGATGCTATCCTGCTTTGCAAGGTAGAACTTGCCAAGGAATAGGGTTATGATTACAAGGGCTATTGTGAATAGCCATCTCAGGACTTTAAGAATTATCGCTGTCATGTCTGGGGGGTTACTCTGTCTTTTCTAAAAGGTAGATATTGTGTTTTGTTTGTTTTGACTTCTTTGAAGGCGTGAAGTGTCTGATTTCTATTTTCTTCTTCGCTTCTATAAGATACATGTATCCACCTGGGATACACATAGGTTCCAAACTCCCAAATCAGCTGATCGTATGGTAGCTTCTCGTATATAGCAAAGAATAGATCCCTGTTTTTACTGAGAG